>NZ_JBTOLW010000013.1:0-88317 GCF_054552115.1 Pseudohaliea sp.
AGCGGACATGGATGTCCGCTGTCGAGCTGCCATGGATGGCGCTTTTGCGGTCCCGGGACAGGGTGTCGCAAGCCCCGGCGCCGGACTACGAAGCACCTCCTGAGCCAACCACGAAGCGCCCCGGCACAAGCAACAGTGCACCCAACTGAAAGCATCGAGAACCAGAAGGAATAAGCCAGGCATAAAAAAGCCCGGCAAGTGCAGAGGGGGAGCACCGGCCGGGCAGGGCTTGGCTTTCTCAGGGGAAGAGAAAGGGGCATTCCCACCGGGGATGGTGGAAAGACCCGGTGTGGCTTGCGCCACAACCGGATAGACAGGGTCGGGGGGCCGTTGTTCCCCGTGGCGAGAAAAAAATTTTGGCGCGACCGGGGGGGGCTAGTGCGCCTCGTCCCAGTTGCGGCCGCTGCCCGCCTCGACCACGAGCGGAACCGCGAGCTCGGCAGCGCCGGCCATGCGTTCGCAGAGGGCGGGGGAGATCGCGTCGACATCCTCCTCGGGGACCTCGAGGATCAGCTCGTCGTGCACCTGCATTACCAGGCGGACCGTCGGCGCCTCGGCGGCCAGCCAGTGATCCACGTCGAGCATTGCGCGCTTGATGATGTCGGCGGCCGTGCCCTGCATCGGCGCGTTGATCGCCGTGCGCTCGGCGGCCTGCTGGCGCTGCTTGTTGCGGGCGTTGATCTCCGGGAGGTAGAGGCGGCGGCCGAAGAGCGTTTCCACGTAGCCGCGCTCGTGGGCGGCGGCGCGGGTGCGCTCCATGTAGTCGGCGACGCCCGGGTAGCGCTCGAAATAGCGGTCGATGTATTCCTGCGCCTCGTTGCGACCGAGGTGCAGCTGCCGCGCGAGGCCGAAGGCAGACATGCCGTAGATCAGGCCGAAGTTGATCGCCTTGGCCTTGCGCCGCTGCTCTGTCGAGACCTTGTCCAGGTCCGTCGAGAAGACCTCGGCGGCCGTGGCCCGGTGCACGTCGAGGCCGTCGTTGAAGGCGGCGAGCAGGCCCTTGTCGCGGGAGAGGTGGGCCATGATGCGCAGCTCGATCTGCGAATAGTCGGCGGCGAGGAGCCGGCAGCCTTCCGGGGCGATGAAGGCCTGGCGGATGCGCCGGCCCTCCTCCGTGCGGATCGGGATATTCTGCAGGTTCGGGTCCGAGGAGGACAGGCGCCCGGTCGCGGTCACCGCCTGGTGGTAGGAGGTGTGCAGGCGGCCCGTCCCGGGGTTGACCAGGGTCGGCAGCTTGTCCGTGTAGGTGGACTTCAGCTTGGACAGCCCCCGGTATTCGAGGAGCACCTTCGGCAGCGGGTAGTCGAGGGCGAGCTCCTGCAGCACCTCTTCCGCGGTCGACGGCGCGCCCTTCGGCGTCTTGCGTAGCACCGGCAGGCCGAGGCGCTCGAATAGGATCTCCGCAAGCTGCTTGGTTGAACCCAGGTTGAAGGGCCCGCCGGCCAGCTCGTGGGCCTCCGCTTCAAGCTCGCCCAGGCGCTCGCCGAGCGCCTCGCTCTGCCGCGCGAGGCGCTCGCAGTCGAGAAGAGCCCCGTGGCGCTCCATGCGCGAAAGCACGGGGACCAGCGGCAGCTCGATGTCCTCGAAAACGGCGCGCAGCGCGGGCTCCGCCTCGAGCTTCGGCCACAGCATCGCGTGCAGGCGCAGGGTCACGTCCGCGTCCTCGGCGGCGTACGGGGCCGCCTGCTCCACCGGTACCTGGTCGAAGGTGAGCTGCTTCGCGCCCTTGCCGGCCACCTCCTCGAAGTGGATCGTGCGGTGGCCCAGGTACTTGAGGGCCAGGCTGTCCATGTCGTGGCGGGTGGCGGTGGAGTCCAGCACGTAGGACTCGAGCATGGTGTCAAAGCGCACGCCGGCAAGCTCGATGCCGTGGCGCGCCAGCACGCTGGCATCGTACTTGAGGTTCTGGCCCACCTTGCCGAGCCCCGGGTCCTCGAGGAGGGGTTTCAGCTTCGCGAACACCGCGTCGCGATCGAGCTGCTCGGGGGCGCCGGTGTAGACATGGGCCAGGGGGACGTAGGCGGCCTCGCCCGGGGCGACGGCGAAAGAGACGCCGACGATCTCCGCGACCATGTAATTGAGGCTCGTGGTCTCGGTGTCGAAGGCGAAGAGCTCGGCGCCCTTGAGCCGTTCCAGCCAGGCGTCCAGCGCCGCCTCGGTGGTCACCGTATCATAGCCGTCCCGGTCGATCTCGCCGGCAGCGGTCTCCGGTGCCGGCGCCGAGCCGTCGCCGAGCAGCTCCTCGAGCCAGCCCTTGAACTCAAGCCGGGTATACAGCTCGACCAGGGCGTCCTTGTCGGGCTCGCCGGGCGCTAGATCGCCGGGGGCGAAGGGCAGCTCGACGTCGGTCTTGATCGTCGCCAGCCGGTAGGACAGGCGCGCCTTGTCCTCCTGGTCAGCGAGCTTCCTGCCGAGGCTTTTCGCACCGCGCAGCGGCAGTTCGGCCACCTTGTCGAGGTCCGCGTAGATGGCGTCGAGACTGCCGATACCCTGCAGGAGCCCGAGCGCGGTTTTCTCGCCCACGCCGGGGACGCCCGGGATGTTGTCCACCTTGTCGCCCATGAGCGCGAGGTAGTCGATGATCAGCGACGGCGGCAGGCCGAACTTCTCCTCCACCCCCGCCTCGTCGAGCACCGTCTCCGTCATCGTGTTGACCAGGGTGATGTGCCCGTCCACGAGCTGCGCCATGTCCTTGTCGCCGGTGGAGATCACGACCGCGCGGCCGCGGGCTGCGGCCTCCCGGGCGAGGGTACCGATGACGTCGTCGGCCTCGACGCCGGCCTCGCAGATGAGCGGCAGGCCCATGGCGCGGACGATCGCGTGGATGGGCTCGACCTGGTCGCGCAGCTCGTCGGGCATGGGCGGGCGCTGGGCCTTGTACTCGGCAAAGAGCTCGTCGCGGAAGGTCTTGCCCGGCGCGTCGAAGACGACGGCCACCGTGCTCCCCGGGTAGTCCTTGAGGAGCCGCCGCAGCATGCTGATGACCCCGCGCACGGCGCCCGTCGGTTCGCCGCTGGAGGTCGACAGGTCCGGCAGGGCATGGAAGGCGCGGTAGAGGTAGGACGATCCGTCGACGAGAACCAGCGGTGCGGCATCACCCATGGTCGTTCCTCCCGGGGGGGTCAGCGGTTCCAGAGATAGCGCGCGGAGCGCAGCGTGACCTTCATCTTGGCCAGATCCAGCGGGGCCTTGAAGAAGCCGTGGTAATCGCCGCGCGGGTTGATGAGCACCACGTTTGCGCTGTGGTCGATGACGTAGTCCTCGCCCTGGCCCGGCACCTTGCGGAAGGGTGAGTTCAGCTTTGTGGCGAAATTGAAAAGGTCGAGGAACTCGCCGGTCACGCCGGTGAAGTCGGCGTTGAAATAGGGGACGTAGCTGGCGAGCTGCTCCACCGTGTCCCGGGCCGGGTCCACGGACACCATGAACACCTCCGTAGCTGCCGCCTCCGTGCCCTCGAGCTCGCCGGCCAGGCGATCGAGGAAGGCCATGGTGGTGGGGCAGATGTCCGGGCAGTGGGTGAAGCCGAAGAAGACCAGGCTCCATTGGTCCTCGAGGCTCGCCGGCACGAAGGGCTCCCCGCGGTGGGTCACCAGCGCGAAGTCGCCGAGCTCCCGAGGCGTGTCGAGCAGGTAGAGGCCGTTGGCGCGCATCTCGCTCACCGTGAGAATCCGCGGCTGCTGGATGCGATACACGAAGCCGGCGACGATCACCAGGATGAAAGCGAGGACGCCGACGATGGTCAGGCGCACCCCCCGGGGCATGGGCTTGCCGCTGGACCCGCTCACGGTGCGAGGTACCCGAAGGGCAGCAGCCCCGGCGTGAAGAGATAGTGGTCGACGAGCATGACGAGGAACAGGAGCATCAGGTAGTTGATCGAGTACTTGAAGGTCATGATAGCCGCCCGCGGGTTCGTGCCGCGCAGAAGCACGATGGCCCACCACAGAAAGCGACCGCCGAGCACCAGCGCGCCGGCGAGGTAGAGCGGCCCGGAGAGCCGCGTGGCGAAGGGCAGCAGCGTGATCAGGAACATGATGATCGTGTACAGCAGGATGTGCAGCTTGGTGAAGGCCTCACCGTGGGTCACCGGCAGCATGGGCACGTCCACGAGGGCGTACTCTTCCTTGCGATGGATGGCCAAGGCCCAGAAATGCGGCGGGGTCCAGGCGAAGATGATGAGCACCAGCAGCAGCGCGTGGCCGTGGATTTCGCCGGTCACGGCCGTCCAGCCGAGGAGCGGCGGGGCCGCACCGGCGAGGCCGCCGATGACGATGTTCTGCGGCGTCGCGCGCTTCAGGAACAGCGTATAAATAAAGGCATAGCCCACCAGGGAGGCGAGCGTCAGCCAGGCAGTCAGCGCATTGACCCAGACGAGGAGGATGGCCATACCGGCCACGCCGAGGGCGAGGGCGAAGAGGGCCGCGTTCAACGGTGCCACGCGGCCGCGGGCGATGGGGCGATTGCGCGTGCGCGCCATGCGCTCGTCGATGCGCTGGTCCACCAGGTGGTTTACCGCGGCGGCGGCACCGGCGCACAGGGCGATGCCGAGGTTGCCGAGGATCAGCGCATCGAGCGGCACCCAGCCGGGCACCGCCATGCACATGCCGATGACCGAGGTGAGGATCATCAGCGCCACCACGCCGGGCTTGGTGAGCTCCTTGTAGTCGCGCCAGGTAGCCCCGGCGGCTTGCGTCACGGCTTCCGTCATCGCGCTCACCCGGCCGAGTTCTTGAGGAGGAACTTGAGATCGGCCATTACGTCCTTGTAGTTGACGCTGTCGTCGTAGGCCATCATCACCCAGCCCGCCGGGTCCACGAGGTACCAGGTGTCCGGGCGCTCGGCGAGTTCGGGGAACTGCGCGCGCAGGTCGGCGCCGTCCGCGCCGAGGGTGAGCATGCCCACGTGCTGGGTCTCCAGGTAGCCGGCGAAGGTACCCGGGGCGTCGGTACCGTCGCTCAGGGTGTCCAGCGGAAAGGCGGTCTCGGCAATCTTGCGATCGCCGACCCAGGCGCGCTGCAGGCGGTTGAACTCCTTGCCCATGGCGACATGGATCTGCCGGGTGAGGTAGAGCCGGTGTTCACAGGCGGCGTCGCAGGCCCCCGGCGCGGGTATGAGGAGTGTCCACTTCGGTTCGCCCTTTGCGACCGCATTGGCGGCGAGCGCATAGGGCTCGCCCGCCTGATCCACGAGCCCGAGCTCGGCCACCGGCCGCGGCGGCTGGAGGAGCTGCCCGTTGTTGGCGGTGCCGAGGCTGCCCACCAGGTCAAGGTCACCATTGACCACGAAATACCACAGCCAGGTCGCCGCGAGAATCATGGTCACCGGGATACCGGCGATGGTCAGCAAAACCAACCGGTTGCGGTTTACCGTAGCCGGGTCCAGCTCCGGTGCCGTGTTGCCCATGGGCTCAGTCATGCGTCCGTCCGTCATCGTTGGCCTTCTCTGCCTGGCGCCGGCCACGCAGGAGGGCCCAGAGATTGCTGCTGCGCAGCACAAAAAACAACCCCAGCACCGCCGCCATGGTGAACCACTGCACGGCATAGCCCCGGTGCTTGGCCGGGCTCACGTTGACGACGGGCCAGTCCACGGCCAGCGCACCCGGGGCATCCGCGTCGAGGCGCACGCTCCAGGGAAAGACCGGCGCGCCGAGGTCTGCGGCGAGGGCCTCGGCGAGCGGGGCCATTTCCAGCGCCTGCACCACCCGCGGCCAGTCGTCCACGGCGCGGGACTGCTCGCCCAGCAGGTAGGGCGGGTCCGGCGGCACGTAGAGCTGCCCGGTGACCGCCACCATTCCGGTCGGCGAGGCGGGCTCCGGCAGCGAGCGCCGCGCCGGGTCGCCCGCTACCCAGCCCCGGTTGATCAATGCGTAGCCGCCGTCCTTCCGGGCGAAAAGCGACACGACCTCGTAGCCGAAGCGGCCGCCCTGCACCCGGTTGTCAAGCAGCAGGTAGCGATCCGCCAGGTAGCGCCCGCGCAGGCGCACCGGCAGGTAGGCCAGGGCCGCCGGGGCCCGCGCCGCAAGGACGCTGTTCACGGGTACCGGGTCCGCGGCCTGCCGGACCTCGAAGCGCTCGAGCAGCGCGCGCTTCTCCCTCTCCCGGTCGAGCTGCCAGCAACCGAGGCCGATGAGCGCGGGCAACAGGAGGGCGACGAGCAGTGTCGTCCGCCACTCGAGGTCGAGCTCCAGCGCGCCCAGGGAGGCCCGCATCAGCGGGCACCGACTGCGTTATACTGCCGGTTTGCGCAGCATCCGGGGGCCATCGTGCTGAAAGCGCTGATCATCGTGTTCATGGTACTACTCGTGGCCAGCCTCGGGAGCGGGCTGTACTTCCTGCTGGTCGACCAGGGAGACAAGAACAGCCGGCGGACCTTTCATTCCCTCGGGGTCCGCCTCGGGCTGGCGCTGGGGCTGGCGACGGTGATCGTCTACGGCGTCGCCACCGGCCAGCTCGGCCATCGCAACCCCTGGGATGCCGGCCCGAAGGGCGCGGCATCGCGGGCTGCGGAGTGAAACCTCAGAGCATAACTCAGAGGATGTAGACGAAGAGGAACAGGAACACCCAGACCACGTCGACGAAGTGCCAGTACCAGCTAGACCCCTCGAAGCCGAAGTGGTCGTCCGCCGTGAAATGCCCCGCCCGCAAAGAGCGGTACAGCTGCACGCCCAGCATGAACGTGCCCATCAGTACGTGAAAGCCATGGAAGCCGGTGAGCATGAAGAAAGTCGAGCCGTAGATCCCCGAGTTCAGGGTCAGGCCGAAATGCGCATAGGCCTCGTAGTATTCCAGCGCCTGCAGGCAGACAAAAACAACACCGAGGAACACGGTGAGCCCCAGCCACAGGTTGAACTTGCGCCGGTTGTTGTCAAGCAGACCCATGTGCGCGATGTGAACGGTGACGCTCGAGGAGAGCAGGATGATGGTGTTCCACAGCGGCAGCCAAAGATACCAGGCGGAGGCCTCGGCAAAGGCCATGCTCTTCTGGGCGCTGGTGAAGGTACCGTTGTTGGCCATGAGCTGGCTGCCGGCGCCACCGACAGCCTCCTGCGGCGTCTGCATCATCGGCCAGGAAAACTGGAAGCCCTCCCAGAGCAGGTGGTTCATGCGGCCGCCGTCGCCCTCGCCGGCCAGCCAGGGGCCGACCAGGTTGCGCACGTAGAACAGGGCACCGAAGAACGCGGCAAAGAACATCACTTCCGAGAAGATGAACCAGCCCATGCCGAGCACGTAGGATTTCTTCAGCTGGGCGCTGTTCATGCCCGCGATGTTCTCCCGGATGGCCTGGCGGAACCAGGTAAAGAGGGTGGCACCGAAGACAAAGAGGCCGACGTAGAGGATAAGGCTGGAGTTGCTGTCTGCCCCGGGCTCGCCGAAGGTCATGTCGTTCATGAGGCTGGCGGCGCCAAAAATACTGAGCACGAGACCGATGGTGGCCATCACCGCCATCTTGCTCTTTTCGGGTACGTAATAGGTTTCGTGCGCGGTAGACGTCTGGGTTGTCATTCTCTCTCTCCGTTTACGGCGATGCCGCTCCCCTGCGCGGCACCTCAGCGGGCGGCGACGGCGTCGCTCGCCATGTCCGTCACGTCAAACAGCGTGTAGGACAGCGTGATGGTCTTGATATCCCGGGGCAGATCCCGATCGACGATGAACTGCAGCGGCATGTCCGCCGCGCTATCCCCGTCCAGCGGCTGCTGGTTGAAGCAGAAACACTCGGTCTTGTGGAAATAGGCCGCGGCCCGGGACGGTGAAATGCTCGGGATCGCCTGGGCGACCATGGCCCTCGGCAGCGGGTTCTGTGCGTGGAACACCGTGTTCGCCGCCTGGCCCGGATGCACGCGCAGCACGCGATCGCCGGGGCTGAAGGCCCAGGGCATACCGTCATTGTTGCGGGCGATGAACTGCACCGTGATTTCCCGGGTCTCGTCGATGCCGGCGGGCGCGGCCGTGTAGGCCTGCCCGCTGGTCTTGCCGTTGATGCCGAGGGCATCACAGAGCACGTTGTACAGCGGCACCATGACCACGAACACGAAGCTGAACATCACAAGCGCCGCCACCACCAGCTTCGCGGCGGTGTCGACGGCGGGGTTGTCGCTGATGCGCAGCATGGTTCGCCCTGCTCCTTTCCCTTGCCTGCCTTACGAGTGCGCGTGGGCCGGGTCGATCTTCGGCGGCACCTCGAAGGTGTGGTAGGGCGCCGGCGTCGGCACGGTCCACTCGAGGCCCTCGGCGCCGTCCCAGACCTTCTCGTCGGAGACCGGCTTGCCGGCGACGATGGTCGCGATGACGTTGTAGAGGAACAGCAGCTGCGAGGCGCCGTAGATGAAGGCGCCGATCGAGGACATCATGTTGAAGTCCGCGAACTGTAGCGAGTAGTCCGGGATGCGCCGCGGCATGCCCGCCAGGCCCACGAAGTGCTGCGGGAAGAAGGTGATGTTGAAGCCGATGAACGAGATCCAGAAGTGGGTCTTGCCCATGGTCTCGTTGTACATCCTGCCGCACCACTTCGGCAGCCAGAAATAGATCGCGGCGGTCATGCTGAACACGGCGCCGGCCACCATCACGTAGTGGAAGTGGGCCACCACGAAGTAGCTGTCGTGGTACTGGAAGTCCGCCGGAGCGATGGACAGCATCAGGCCCGTGAAGCCGCCGATGGTGAACAGCACCAGGAAGCCGATACAGAACAGCATGGGCGTCTCGAAGGTGAGCGCACCGCGCCACATGGTGGTGATCCAGTTGAACACCTTCACGCCGGTGGGCACGGCGATGAGCATGGTGGCGTACATGAAGAACAGCTCACCGGCCACGGGCATGCCCACGGTATACATGTGGTGCGCCCACACGATGAAGGACAGGAAGGCAATGGCCGCGGTGGCGTAGACCATGGAGTCATAACCGAAGAGCGGCTTGCGCGAGAAGGCCGGGATGATCTGCGACACCACGCCGAAGGCCGGCAGGATGATGATGTAGACCTCCGGGTGGCCGAAGAACCAGAAGATGTGCTGGAACAGCACCGGATCGCCGCCGCCGGCGGCGGAGAAGAAGCTGGTGCCGAAGTGCACGTCCATGAGCATCATGGTCACGGCCCCCGCCAGTACCGGCATCACGGCCACCAGCAGGAAAGCGGTGATCAGCCAGGTCCAGACGAACAGCGGCATCTTCATGTAGCTCATGCCCGGCGCCCGCATGTTCATCACCGTGGCGATGATGTTGATGGAGCCCATGATCGAGGACAGGCCGAGGATGTGAATGCAGAAGATGAAGATCGTGACCGACGGCGCCGCGTAGGTTGTGGACAGGGGCGCATAGAAGGTCCAGCCGGCCGCCGGGGCGCCGCCCTCCATGAACAGCGTGGAGGCGAGGAGCAGGAACGCCGGGGGCAGGATCCAGAAGCTCCAGTTATTCAGGCGCGGCAGCGCCATGTCCGGCGCGCCGATCATCATGGGGATGAGCCAGTTGGCCAGGCCCACGAAGGACGGCATGATCGCGCCGAAGACCATGACCAGGCCGTGCAGGGTGGTCATCTGGTTGAAGAAGGCCGGTTCCACCAGCTGCATGCCGGGCTGGAACAGCTCCGCCCGGATGATCATGGCAAAGGTGCCGCCGAGCAGGAACATGGCGAACGAGAACCACAGGTACATCGTGCCGATGTCCTTGTGGTTGGTGGTAAAGAGCCACCGCGAGAGGCCCTTGGCCGGGCCGTGATGATGATCTCCCATGGTCTTTCTCTCCTCAGCCCTGCTTGTAGTTGAACACGTCGATGGGCTGCACGAGGTCACCCATGTTGTTACCGAACGCGTTCCGCTGGTAGGTGATCACGGCCGCCAGGTCGACGTCGTTGAGCTGGCCACCGAAGGCCTGCATCGCCGTGCCGGGCACACCGTTGATGCCGACATTAAGATGGCCGGCGATCTCGCCGGTCGCGATAGCGCTGCCCGCGATGGCGGTGCCGACGCCGCCCTCGCCCCGGGCGCCGTGGCAGGCCAGGCAGTTGCGCTCGTAAACCGCCTTGCCGCGCTCCATGAGCTCGTCGAGGGTGAAGGTCTGGGCCATGAGTTCCTGGACCTTGGCCGCCTGCTCCTGCTTCTCACCCAGCCACGCGGCGTAGTCTTCCTTGCTCACGACCTCGACCACGATGGGCATGAAGCCGTGATCCTTGCCGCAGAGCTCGGCGCACTGGCCCCGGTAGGTGCCGATTTCATTGGCGCGGGTCCAGGTCTCGTTGATGAAACCGGGAATGGCGTCCTTTTTTACGGCCAGCTCCGGCACCCACCAGGAGTGGATGACGTCGTTGGCAGTGACCAGGAAGCGGACCTTGGTGTCCACGGGGATCACCAGCGGCTCGTCCACCTCGAGGAGGTAGTTTTCATTCTTGTCGTCGGTGTTGTAGATCTCCGACTGCGGCGTCGCCAGGTTGGAGAAGAAGGCGACGTTCTCTCCCTCCTCGGCCAGGTATTCGTACTTCCACTTCCACTGGTAGCCGGTCACCAGCACGTCCATCTCGGCGTCATCGAAATCGTAGATGTCCAGCAGCGTCGAGGTGGCGGGCACGGCCATGGTAATGAGGATCAGGAACGGCACCACCGTCCAGGCGATTTCCACCTTGGTGCTCTCGTGGAACTGCGCCGGCTTCACACCGCGGGACTTGCGGTGGTAGATGATGGAGTAGAACATGACCCCGAACACCAGCGCGCCGATGGCGACGCAGATCCATAGGATGATCATGTGAAGGTCGAAGATGGACTGCCCGACATCGGTAACACCGACGGGCATGTTCACCGCGTTCTTCTCGCCGCCGGCTGCCAGGGCGAGCGCCGGAAGCGTGACGAGGACGCCGGCCGCGCACACGAGCAGCCTTTTAAGGTTATTCAAGGACATCGAGTACTTCTCCAGTTCCAAGCCTGAGGACATCACCACCACCAGTTCAGGCCCGTCGAGCTGCTGAGCGCGCTGGCCGGACTCGCCCCGGGGGCGTGGTCGACAAGCGCGGAGTGGACTGTGTTGCCGCCCGGTTGCGACAAAGCGACGCAGTCCAGGCGGCGCAAAGTATAACGAAAGGCGTCCGCCTACGTAACCGATTTGCATCTGGATCATCCCCCGGGGATGACAACCGAGGAGCCCTACCAGCAGTGGGTAACAACGGCCGCCTTGACCACAAGATATGGGGGATCGCCTGGCCCGCGATTCTCGCCAACGTATCCATCCCGACCCTCGGACTGGTCGATGCGGCGATCCTCGGGCACCTCGACAGCACCCGCTACCTTGGTGCCGTGGCCATCGGCAGCGCCATCCTCTCGTTTCTTTACTGGGGCTTCGGCTTCCTGCGCATGGGCACGACCGGGCTGGTCGCCCGTGCCGGCGGCGCCGGGAAGCCGGGAGAGGCTCTCAGGGTACTCGCGCGCGCCGCCGCCCTCGGCGTGGCCATTGCCGCGCTCATCGTCATCCTGCACCCGCTCTGGCTGTCCCTGGGCCTGTCCCTCATGCAGCCGGACCCGGCTCTCGCCGCGCCCGCCGCGAGCTACATCCAGCTGCGGCTGCTCAGCGCGCCGGCGGTCCTGGCCACCTATGCGGTGGTCGGCTGGTGCATCGGTCGCCAGGACACGCGCTGGCCGATGGCGATCCTGCTGGTGACCAACGGCAGCAACATCGCGCTGGACGTGCTGTTCATCCTCGGGCTCGGGCTGGCCAGCGACGGCGCCGCCCTGGCGACCGCCTGCGCCGAGTACCTGGGCCTCGCGATCGCAATCGTCGCGGTCCGTCGCGCGGGGGGCCGGCTGCCGCCCGGCGACCTGCGCCGCGCGCTCACGGACCGCCATGGCTACGGCCAGCTCTGGCGCGCCAACGGCCACCTGTTCCTGCGCACGGCCTGCCTGCTGGCCTGCTTTGCCTTCTTCACGGCGGCGGGGGAAAAGCTGGGCGAGGACGTGCTCGCCGGCAATGCCCTCATGCTGCAGTTCCTGCTCTTCGCCGCCTTTTCCCTCGACGGCTTCGCCTACGCCGCGGAGGGACTGGCCGGGGACCGGCTCGGCGCGCGCGACCTCGACGGTTTCCGCACGGTGGTGCGCCGCTGCGCCTGGTGGAGCGCGGGCAGCGCGGTGCTCATCAGTGCGCTGATCTACGCGGGGAGGCCGCTGATCTTCCCGCTGCTGTCTGATCTTGCCAGCGTGCAGGCGGTGCTCGCGGCGCACAGCGGCTGGCTGGTCGCGCTGCCCCTGCTGGCGGCGCCGAGCTACCTGCTGGACGGCGTATTCATCGGCGCCGCGGAGACGCGCCCGATGATGACGACGATGTGGCTGGCCGCCCTCGGGGTCTACCTGCCGGTGTGGTGGCTGACCCGGCCCCTCGGCAACGACGGGCTGTGGCTGGCCTTCAGCCTCTTCAACCTGGCCCGCGGAGTGTTCCTGGGCGGGGTCTTCCTGCGCTACAGCCGCCGCGGCCGCTGGCTGGCGGCGTGACCAGCGGCGCCCCCGCATCGCGGGCTAGTCCTCCGCATCGGAGGGCGGCCGCGACGGGTCGATGAGGTTGACCACCTCCGGCGCGGTCTCGCTGCGCCGCGCTGAGGCGCGCGTGACCCGGGTCGGCACCTCGGACGCCGCGGGCGGCTCGGGGCGGGCCTCGCTGAAGCCGCAGGCGACGCACTCGCGGCGGTCCGTGTCCCGATCCACCACCAGGCGGTCCATGGCAGCGCAGCGGGGGCAGACGGCACCGGCAATGAAGCGGCGGCGCGGCCGGAAGGGCGGTTCCATGCAGGCTCTCCGTGCAGGTGTTTCCGATCGGGTCACGACCGGTTGATGATCCGTGGTCGGTGCTGCGGTTACACTCGGCAGCTCACAGCATTCTAGCAACTCCGGGGAACGCCCCATGCATCACTACACCGCCACCAGCCTGCGCAGCTACGGCGGCCACCGGCCGAAAATCGGCGAGCGGGTGCTGATCGACCCCTCCGCCGTGGTCCTCGGCGACGTCAGCCTCGGCGATGATGTCTCTATCTGGCCGAACGCGGTTGTGCGCGGCGACATGCACTGGATCACGATCGGCGCGCGCACCAGCATCCAGGACGGCAGCGTCCTGCACATCACCCACGCCGGCCCCTACAACCCGGACGGCTGGCCGCTGGCCATCGGCGCCGAGGTCACCGTGGGCCACAACGCCACGCTGCACGGCTGCCGCATCGGCGACCGGGTCCTGGTCGGGATGGGGGCCACCGTCATGGACGGCGCGGTGGTGGAAGAGGAGGTGGTCATCGCTGCCGGGGCGCTGGTCACACCGGGCAAGCGCCTGGTCTCCGGCTACCTGTACGCCGGCGTCCCGGCACGGCAGCAACGCCCATTGACTGATGCAGAGCAAGGCTATTTCCGCTATAGCGCGGATAATTACGTCCGTCTCAAGGACAGCCACCTCGCCGAACTCGAGGGCGGGGGCTGAGCCGCCGTCCCCCGCACCCGCCAGGAGGCCACTATGATCGCCAGCTCTTTTTCCCACTCCCTCAGCGCCGCCCTCCCGCGCACGCTGGCCCGTCTGCCCGGCGTCAGCCGCCTGCCCTGGCCCGGCCCCCTGGCCCTGGTCCCCGCACCCGTGGAGCGGGCCGCTGCCGAGGCGGCGGTGAACCGTGCGCTGGCGCCGCAGCTTGCGGACGGCGACGTGGACTTTCTCGAGGGGCGCAGCCTGCGCATCCGCATCCTCGATATCGGCTGCGACTGGCTGGTGACCAAGAGCGGCGTGCGGCTCGCCTTCCGCGCCGGCCGCGACGGTGCGGAGGCCACCTTTGCGGGGGACGCGCGCAGCCTGCTGCTCCTCGCCGCGCGCCGCGAAGATCCGGATACGCTGTTCTTCCAGCGCCGGCTGGTGATCGAGGGCGATACAGAGCTCGGCCTGCAGGTGAAGAACCTCATCGACAGCGTCGACTTCGACGAACTGCCGGCGCCCCTTACCCGGGCCCTGGGTTTTGGTGCCGAGTTCGCAGAGGCGCTGCCCGGGACTGTCGACGCCGCCTGAAGGGCGCGGCCGGAGGACCGGAAGCGGGCTGCTAGTCCACCGCGGCCGTCATGGCCCGCACACCGCGAAAGAAGCCGTCACACACCGGCGCGCTCACCCAGCGGTCGACGGCCGTTTCCTCGCAGGTACCATCGAGCATGGCGCGGTAGCGGCCGATGATCTCGCCCATGTGGCCGGGCTGCGGGGAAAGGCGCAGCATATCCACGCCGAGCGTGGCGAGGTCGGCACCGTGACCCAGCAGGTGCTGCACCGCACCGGATTGCGTCTGCACGCCATTCAGCGTGAACAGCGGCTCGCCCTCCTGGCTCGCCATGGGCAGCCCCTCCGGATAGTCCTCGCAGACGATGTCGCAGCGATCCTTGGGCCGGCCCACGTGCCGGGCCGTGAAGCAGCGTGCCGAACAGGCCAGCGGCACCCGGCCGAAGGCGAACAGCTCGGTTTCCAGCATGATGCCGGCGCGGCGGGCCTCCCCGAGGAGGTCGCCGAGCCCCTCCCGGGACAGCTCCAGCGGCGGCACCCAGCGCACCATGCCGCGGTCGCGCAGGAGCCGCAGCGCGGCCACGTTGTAGAGGTTAAGGCTGGCGCCGCCAACGAACGGCAGGCCGGCCTCAGCGAGCAGGCGCACCGCGCCCATGTCGTTCGCCTCCACCATGAATTCGCCATTCCGACAGAGCCGCCGCACCGTCGACAGCTCAGAGCCCGCCTGCACCAGCGCCAGGGTAGAGATCACCACCTGCTTGCCGGTGGCGGCGAGTTCCCGGCCCAGGGCGAGCCAGTCATCGGCAGCGAGGCTGCGCCGCCTGGCGCAGACGGTCTCGCCGAGGTACACGGTGTCCAGGGGGTCCGCTGCGCGCTCCACGTAAAAGGCCTCGATGGCATCGCGGGACCACTGGTAGAGGAGAGGGCCGAGGGAAAGACGCATGGCGGGCTCCTGTTGCCGGTCTGTGGCCGGTCTACTGCCAGTCTATTGCCAGGGGCGGTCGTAGGCGCCGAGGGTGGTCTGCGCCCCCTCGGAGAGGCTGGCCAGCGTGGCCATCCATTCCCGGCGCGGCGTGTAGGCCGCCGGGGCCCGGCGGCAGGCATCGAGCGCCTCACGCCAGACCCGGACGACCTTGTCGACATAGGCCACGCTGCGCTGGCGGCCCTCGATCTTCACAGCCGCGACCCCCGCCCGGGCGAGTGCGGGCAGCAGTTCGAGGGTGTTGAGGCTCGTCGGCTCCTCGAGCGCGTGGTAGGTCGCGCCGTTCACCGTGAAGCGGCCCTTGCAGACGACCGGGTAGCCGGCGTTTTCGCCGGGGCCGAAGCGATCGATGAGGATGTCGTTCAGACGCACTTCCGTGCCGGCGTCGCTCTCCACCCAGCGCACGGCCTGCGCCGGGCTGCAGGCGCCTTCCGTATTCGGGGACTCGCCGGTGGTCCAGGCCGAGAGCAGACAGCGCCCCTCGACCATGACACAGAGGCTGCCGAAGCCGAACACCTCCAGCTCCATGGGGCTGTCCTGGCAGAGCCGCTCGACCTGTGCCATCGACAGCACCCGGGGCAGCACCGCACGCTCGACCCCGAAGGCCTCGGCATAGAAACGCAGCGCCTCGCTGTTGGTGGCCGAACCCTGTACGGACAGGTGCCGGCGCACCCCGGGGTGCCTGCGTGCCGCGTAAGCAAGGACCCCGGGATCGGCGAGGATCAGCGCGTCCACGCCGAGATCCGCCGCCATGTCCACCGCGCGCTGCCAGCGGCGCCAGCCGGCGGGCTGCGGGTAGGTGTTGATGGCGACATAAACCTCGCAGCCGCGCCCGTGCGCATGGGCCACGGCCTTGCGCGCGCTGCCATCATTGAAATTGAGACCGGCGAAGTGACGGGCATTCGTGTCGTCGCGAAAACCCAGGTAGACCGCGTCGGCGCCGGCGGCGACGGCCGCCTTGAGCATGGGCAGGTTGCCCGCGGGACAGACGAGTTTCACCGCGATTCCTCCAGGTTCCGGGACGCGCCAGCGTGGCGTGCGTACAGGGCGACCCGTGGACGGGGCGGCCCATGTACAGGAAGGTATTGTCCGGGAAACGGGCCCGCGGCTAGTGAACCCGGGGGGAGGAGGGGCCGGCGCGCGCTCGCCGCCCCGGCGGAAAAGCCCCGCCCGCTAGGCGGCCGCCGCGAGGACCTCGCGCACCTGGCGGATCACGGCGCCGGTCTCCGGCCGGGCCTGGTGCCAGCGGTAGTAGGACTCGGCGGCCTGCTCCACCAGCATGCCGAGGCCGTCGGATACAGCCCAGGCCGCATGTTGCGCCGCCCAGCGCATGAACGCCGTGGGCTCGGCGCCGTAGACCATGTCATAGCAGCAGCTGCGCTCGGTGAGGATGCCCGCAGGCAGCGGGGGCACCTCACCGGACAGGCCGGCACTCGTGGCATTGATGACGAGGTCGAAAGCGCGGCCTTCGAGGACATCGAGGCCGCCCCCGGCAACATCGCCCAGGTCACCGAAAATCCCTGCAAGCTCTTCGGCCTTGGCCGCCGTCCGGTTGGCGATGAACAGGCTGTGCGGGCCTTCGAGGAGCAGTGGCTCCAGCACGCCGCGGGCGGCACCGCCGGCCCCGAGCACCAGCACCCGCGCGCCCTGCACCGCCCAGCCCAGGTTCACGATCATGTCGCGCACGAGGCCGAGGCCGTCGGTGTTGTCGCCGAGGATGGCACCGTCCGGCGCCGGGTGCAGCGTATTCGCCGCACCGGCCCGGCGGGCGCGGTCCGACAGCCGGTCGGCGAAGGCCGCCGCTTCCGGCTTGAAGGGCACGGTAACGTTGAGGCCGGCACCACCGCGCTCAAAGAAGGCGCGGGCCGACCGCTCGAAATCACCGAGCTCCACGCGCACGGCCCGGTACTCGATACGATGGCCGAACTGGGCTGCAAAGGCACTGTGGATGATCGGCGACTTGCTGTGCTTTATGGGGTTGCCGTAGACGGCGAATTTGCGGGCGCTGCTCACGGGGCTGTCCTCCCGGTCCGTCATGGGTTCCGTCACGGGGCCAGCCAGTCGCGGCCGGTCAGGAACTCGCTGGTCAGCGCCGCCTCCGGCGTGCCGGGCTCCGGGTGGTAGTCGTATTCCCAGCGCACCAGCGGCGGCAGGGACATGAGTATCGCCTCCGTGCGCCCGTCGGACTGCAGGCCGAAGAGCGTGCCGCGGTCGAAGACGAGATTGAACTCCACGTAGCGCCCGCGGCGGTAGAGCTGGAACTGGCGCTCGCGCTCGCCCCAGGGGGTATCCCGCCGGCGCTGCACGATCGGCCGGTACGCCGGCAGATAGGAGTCGCCGACCGCGCGCATGAAGGCGAAGCAGGTATCGAAGTCCCAGTCGTTGAGGTCATCGTAGAACAGGCCGCCGACGCCCCGCGGCTCCCTGCGGTGCTTCAGGTAGAAGTATTCGTCACACCAGCGCTTGAAGCGCGGGTAGACGTTCTCGCCGAAGGGGGCGCAGGCATCGCGGGCCGTGCGGTGCCAGTGCACGCAGTCTTCCTCGAAACCGTAGTAGGGCGTGAGATCGTAGCCGCCGCCGAACCACCACACCGGCGCCTCGCCGGGCTTCTCCGCCACGAACAGGCGCACGTTGGCGTGCGAGGTCGGGATATACGGGTTCTCCGGGTGGATGACGAGGGACACGCCCATGGCCTGGTAGCTGCGGCCGGCCAGCTCGGGGCGGGCGGCGGTCGCCGAGGGCGGCAGCCCCTCGCCTAAGACGTGCGAGAAGTTGACCCCGGCCTTCTCGAACACGGCGCCGCCGGCGAGGACGCGGCTGCGGCCGCCGCCGCCCCCGGAGCGCTCCCAGCTGTCGACGATGAAACCCTCGCGGCCATCCTCCTCGGCGAGCTCGTCGCAGATACGGTCCTGCAGGCCGAGCAGGTACGCCTTGACGGTGTCCAGCGGCAGGGTGTCGGGCAGGCTATCGGTCATGGTAGCGGTCCTTCTGGCGGGGCGCGGCCCGGGCGGGGGCCGGCGCGAGCTGCCGGCGAGCACGGATTCTAGCAGGCGCTGGGGGGCAGGCAAGGCGAACTCAGCGCAGGCGCCGGTAGCCGCCGGCGCCGCGGTCGGCAAGGCCTGCGAGCTCAAGCTCTCCCGCGGCAGTCAGTACCCACTCCACACTTTCCCCCAGGTCCAGGGCCGGGCGGTCCGGCGCGCGCTCGCCGGCATCGAGAGCGCCGAGAAGGCGACGCGCGGGTGCCGACAGGGCAGCGCCGGGTGCCGCGGCGCTTTCCGCGGCTCCGCCGGTCTTGAGAAGGCCCGGCGGCAGGAGGCCCGGCCAGCCGAGAGCCAGGAGCACGTCCGCGGCGCTTTCCACCAGCCCGGCGCCATCGCGCAGCAGCTGCAGGCAGCCGCGGCCCCCGGGATGAAAGCGCGACCAGGGCACGGCGAAGACGTCCCGGCCCTGTGCGGCGGCCGCGCTGGCGGTGAGCAGGGTACCGCTGGGCAGCGCCGCCTCGATCACCAGGGTACCGAGCGAGAGCCCGCTGATCAGCCGGTTACGCCGGGGAAAGTGCGAGCGGCGGGGCCCGGCGCCGGGGGGCAGCTCGGTGACCAGGCAGCCGCGCTCGACGATGGCCGCGGCGAGGTCCCGGTGCCGCCGCGGGTAGACCTGGTCGATACCCGTGGCCATGACCGCGACCGTGTCACCACCGGCGTCGAGGGCCCCGCGGTGGGCACAGCCGTCGATGCCGAGAGCCAGGCCGCTGGTTACCGTCAGCCCCGCCTGCGCCAGGTCGCCGGCGAGCTCCCGGGTCGCCCGGCGGCCCAGGGCGCTGGCCCGCCGACTGCCGACAACGGCCAGCTGCGGCCCCGCGAGCAAGGCCGGGTCACCGCGCAGGTACAGCCAGGGCGGCGGGTCGCTGATGGCGCGGAGGAGGGCGGGATAGCCCGCGTTGCCAAAGGGGAGGGCGCTGGCGCCGACACGGCGCGAGCGCTCAAGCGCAGCACGCTCCTCACGGCCGGGACCCCGGCGCCGGCGGGCGGCCAGGGCGCTGCAGGCCGCGGGCGGGAGACCGGCGGCCCGCCAGGCGCGCGGGCCGGCGGCAAGACAGGTGTCGCTATCGGGAAAGGCTGCCAGGAGCGCGCGCGCGGCGGCGGCCGACAGGCCGTCGCAGAACTCGAGCAGCAGGCAATGGGCGAGGCTGTCCCCGGGCATGTGTCTTCCCTGGCCGGGCGGCGCCGCAGCGCCGCGCGCGCCACCTCCCTGTGGCGCCGGAATGCTGAATCAGCAGTGTAGCCTAGGGATTCTTGACTTTGTCCATCACTTTCAGCACCCGGCTCGCCTTGAGCACGAGGGCATAGCTCGCCTTCTCGGCGACCTCGAAGACCATGGCCAGGCCCGCGCGCGTATCCGGCAGGCGGACGTTGTTGCGCGCGACCTCGTCGAAGGTCATGGAGCCCGCCTGGTAGATGGCGAGCACGTGTCCGCGCTCCAGCCCGTCCCGGGCACCCTTGTTCAGAACCACGATATCCGTGGTGCCGATCTGGCTGACGCCGCCGTCCACGGCGATCATGAAGGCATCCTCGAGTTCCACGCCCGGTGCCCGGGGCTGGAAGGTGGCGTCGAGGACCCGCTCCTCCAGGGGCAGCAGCCGGTCGGTAATGCGCACCTCCTCGGTGACCCGGGTCACCTCCAGCGTGGTGACCTCGTCGCGGTTGCTGGACAGCAGCTGGGCATCGCCGATGTCCTTGCCCTGGTAGCCGAGGATTTCCAGCGTGAGCGGATCCCGGTAGATGTCCCCGGCCCGGTAGATCCCGTAGCTGCGCTCGCCGTCGGGAAAGTAGCCCCGGCCGTAAACGGTATCGCCGGCGGCGCTGATGAGCCGTTCCTCCGAGGCGGCGACCACGTAAGCGGCGTTGTCCAGTTCCTCCGCGCCGAGGATACGGTGCCGGCGCAGGAAGGCGCCGATCTGGTCCAGGGGAATCACCGGGATCGCGAGGTCCCGGGGCGAGACGCGCATGTCCGGCGTGAGCTTCACGCCCCGGCCCCGGCGCACGCCGAGCCGCGGCCTGCCGTTGACCCAGCTCAGGTAGAGCTCGTCGCCCGGGAAAATCAGGTGCGGGTTGTCGACCTGCGGGTTGACGTCCCAGAGCTCCGGCCAGAGCCAGGGCTTTTCGAGGTACATGCCGGCGATACCCCAGAGCGTGTCGCCCTTCCTGACGATGTAGGTCTCCGGCGCCCCCTCGGCCAGCTCCAGGGCGGCGGCCAGCGGGGCCGCGAGGCCCAGGGCAACGGCGAGGAAGAGGGCGCGCGCCGCCCCCGTGACGGAACTGCTACCGGGTGCTCTCGAGTTGCTCATGGCTACCTACCGCCCGCTTTATTGTGGTGCTGGTTGTGCTGCTGGTCGTGGCGCCTCCAGGGCGGCCGCTTCCCCCGACGCCTGCGTTGCAACCGGCGTCGCCGGGCGCAAGACAGACCTGTATACTGGGAGTTTGCTGTGGCGGCTGGCAACTGACAAGTCCCCGCGGGACTATTCACGCCGGCCCCGCCGAAGACAAAACACCGCCGAGAACACAGGAAGGGGCGCTGCCGATGGCAATCATGGACATTCTCTCTTTCCCGGACCCGCGGTTGCGCACCCGCGCCGCGCCCGTGGAGTCCGTGGACGACACCCTCCGGTCCCTGGTCGACGACCTCTTCGAGACCATGTACGACGCCGGCGGGATCGGCCTCGCCGCGACCCAGGTCAACGTCCACCAGCGCCTGCTGGTCATGGATACCTCACCGGAGCGCGACCAGCCCCGGGTCTATATCAACCCCGAGTTCGAGATCCTCGACCCGCAGCTGGGCGAATACGACGAGGGCTGCCTCTCCGTGCCCGGCTTCTACGAAACGGTGAACCGGCCGCAGCGCATCCGCGTCAGCGCACTCGGCCGCGACGGCGAGGCCTTCACGGAGGAACTCGAGGGGCTGGCAGCGATCTGCCTGCAGCACGAGGTGGACCATCTCGACGGCAAGCTGTTTGTCGACTACATCTCTCCCCTGAAGCGCCAGCGTATCCGCCGGAAGCTGGAAAAAGCACAGCGCGTGCGCGCCTGAGCCGGTGAAGCTCCTCTTCGCGGGCACACCCGAGTTCGCGCGCGTTCATCTCGACGCCCTCCTCGCCGCGCCGGAACACGAGGTGCTGGCCGTGCTCACCCAGCCGGACCGGCCGGCCGGGCGCGGCAAGCGCCTCACCGCGAGCCCGGTCAAGGAAAGCGCGAGCGCGGCCGGTGTACCGGTCCTGCAGCCACAGACGCTGCGTGACGCCGCGTTCCAGGAGACCCTCGCCGGCTACGGCGCGGACGTGCTGGTCGTGGTCGCCTACGGCCTGATCCTGCCCGCGGCCGTGCTGGCGATCCCGGCCTTCGGCTGCCTCAACGTCCACGCCTCGCTGCTGCCGCGCTGGCGTGGCGCCGCGCCGATCCAGCGCGCCATCGAGGCCGGCGACGCGGAATCCGGCGTGACCATCATGCAGATGGATGCGGGCCTGGACACCGGGGCCATGCTCGCTACCGCGGCCTGCCCCATCGACGAGAGCACCACCGCCGCCGACCTGCACGACCGCCTGGCGACGCTCGGCCCGCCACTGCTCCTGTCCGTGCTCGCTGAGCTGCCGGCACGGCAGGCCGCGGCGTCGACCCAGGACGATACAGGCGCCAGCTACGCGGCCAAGATCGACAAGGCCGAGGCGGCCCTGGACTGGTCCCTGCCCGCCGCAACGCTGGCCCGGCGCATCCGCGCCTTCAACCCCTTTCCGGTCTGCTTCACCACCCTGGGCGACGAGCGGGTGAAGGTCTGGCACGCGGTCACGGCCGCCGGTGGGGCCGGCGCGCCGGGTACCATCCTGGCCAGTGACGACCGCGGTCTGCTCGTCGCCTGCGGCGAGGGCTGCCTGCGCCTGACGGAACTGCAGTTTCCCGGCGGGCGCCGCCTGCCGGTGGCCGAGCTGCTGCGCGCCCGGGCCGACCGCCTCGCCCCCGGCACCCGCTTCGGCAACGCCCCGGCCTGATGACCCTGGCACCGCGCGCCGCCGCCGCCGGCGTCATCGCCGGGGTCCTGGCAGGCCGCTCCCTCGACTCCCTCCTCGCCGGTGCCCGGGAGCGCGTCGCCGAACGCGACCGGCCCCTGGTCGCCCAGCTCTGCTATGGCACGCTGCGCCTCGCGCCGCGGCTGGAGGCCCTCGCCGGCCAGCTCCTGGACCGGCCCCTGCGGCGCAAGGACAGGGACGTTCACGCACTGCTGCTGCTCGGCCTGTACCAGCTCGATGACACGCGCATCCCCGACCACGCGGCGGTGGCGGAAACCGTCGGCGCCACGGCCGAGCTCGGCAAGCCCTGGGCTCGGGGGCTCCTGAATGCCGTGCTGCGGCGCTACCGGCGCGAACAGGCCGCCCTCGAAGCCGCGCTCGCACCGGCGGCCCGGGCGGCGCACCCCGCCTGGCTCTACGACGCGCTGGCAGCGGAATGGCCCGACGCCCTGGACAGTATCCTCGCCGCCAACAACAGCCAGCCGCCACTCACCCTGCGCGTCAACCGGCAGCGCGGGGACCGCGAGGCGGCCCTGGCCGCGCTGGCCGCAGCCGGGATCGAGGCCGCGGCCGGTGCGCTGTCGCCGGATGCGCTGACGCTGGCCCGGCCCGGCCCGGTCGAGGCGCTGCCGGGCTTCGCCGAGGGTGTTTTCAGCGTGCAGGACGAGGCGGCCCAGCTCGCGGCACCGCTGCTCGCCCCCCGGGACGGCGAGCGCGTCCTCGACGCCTGTGCCGCTCCCGGCGGCAAGGCCTGCCACCTGCTCGAGATCGCGCCCGGCTGCAGGCTCACGGCGGTGGACGTCGATGCCGGGCGCCTCCAGCGGGTTCGGGAGAACATCGATCGCCTCGGCCAGAACGCGGAGCTCATCATCGGCGATGCCGCGGACCCGGCGCTGCTCGAGGGCGCAGCGCCCTTCGACCGCATCCTCGTGGACGCGCCGTGCAGCGGTACTGGCGTAGTGCGCCGGCATCCGGATATCAAGGTCCTGCGCCGGGAGGCCGATGCCGGGCAGCTCGCCGCGCGGCAGCGCGCGATCCTGGACGGCTGCTGGTCGCGCCTCGCCCCCGGGGGGCGGCTGCTCTATGCGACCTGCTCCCTGCTCGGCGCCGAGAACGACGGGGTCGTCGGGCCCTTCCTCGCCACCCGCGGGGATGCCCGCGAGTGCACTCCCGAGGTCGCCGGGGCCCGGCGCACCGCGCACGGCTACCAGCTGCTGCCCCGGGCGGGCGGCTGCGACGGCCTCTATTATTCCCTGCTGGCGAGAGCGGACCGGTCGCCGTGAAGGCGTGAGGGTGAAGGCTTACAATGGCCGCGGGAATTCTTTAAGGTTCGATCACCTCAGCGGGGCGGTCAGCGCGGCATGAAAATCATCATCCTCGGGGCAGGCCAGGTCGGTGGCACCCTTGCCGAGCACCTGGCCGACGAGAAGAACGATATCACCGTCGTCGACACCAATGGCGACAAGCTCCGCGCCCTGCAGGACCGGCTCGACATCGGCATCGTCATCGGCCACGCGTCGAGCCCCACCACGCTGGAAGGCGCCGGCATCGCCGACGCCGAAATGCTTATCGCGGTGACCAACAGTGACGAGATCAACATGGTCGCCTGCCAGGTTGCCCATACGCTGCACCGCACCCCGAGAACGATCTCGCGGGTCCGGGCCACGGCCTACCTCGAACGCCAGGAAACGCTCTTCAACCGCGAGCACATTCCCATCGACGTGATCATCGGCCCCGAGCAGCTGATCACCGACAGCATCCGGCAGCTCATCATCAACCCGGGGGCGCTGCAGGTCATGGACTTCGCCGGCGGCCGGGTACAGCTGGTGGCCGTGCGCGCGGTGCACGGCGGTCCCATCGTCGGCCAGGAACTCGCCGCCATCCGCAAGCATATGCCGAAGGTGGATACGCGGGTGGCCGCGATCTTCCGCCAGGACCGGGCCATCATTCCCGAGGGCGATACCGTCGTGGAAGCGGATGACGAGGTCTTCTTTATCGCGGCCCGGCAGCATATCCGCAAGGTCATGTCCGAGCTGCGGCGGGTGGACAAACCCTACCGCCGGGTCATGATCGCCGGTGGCGGCAACATCGGCGAACGTCTCGCCGCCGGCATCGAGAACGACTACTCGGTCAAGCTCATCGAGAACAGCTACCCCCGCTGTCGCGCGCTGTCCGAACGCCTCAAGCATACCCTCGTGATCGACGGCAGCGCCTCGCAGCCACAGCTGCTCAAGGAAGAAAGCATCGACGCCGTGGACGTTTTCTGCGCGCTGACCAACAACGACGAATCCAACATCATGATGTCGATGCTGGCCAAGCGTCTCGGCGCCAAGAAGGTGATCACGCTGATCACCAACAAGGCCTATGCGGAGCTCGTGGGCGACGAGATCGACATCGCCATCTCGCCGCAGGAAATCACCATCTCGAGCCTCCTCGCCCATGTCCGCAAGGGCGAGGTGAGCAATATCCACGCCCTGCGCCGCGGCGCCGCGGAGGCGCTGGAACTCACCGCCCTCGGCGATGCCTATGCCTCGCGGGTCGTGGGCCGCAAGCTCGAGGACATCGCGCTGCCGGAGGGCGTAACGATCGGCGCCATCGTCCGCGGCGACGAGGTACTCATCGCCCACCGCCACGTGGTGGTCGAAACCGGGGACCACGTGATCCTCTTCGTCGTGGACAAGACGCGGATCCCGGCGGTGGAGAAACTCTTCGCCGTCGGTCTCGGCTTCTTCTCCTAGGAGCAGGCCCGGCCCATGCAGCTCGCCATTTCCCTGCGCATCCTCGGCCTGCTGCTGACGCTCTTTTCCAGCGCCATGCTGGTCCCGCTGGTCGTGGCGGTGGTGGCCGAGGACGAAACGGTGCCCGGCTTCCTCGCGGCCTTCTCCATCACCCTGACCGCGGGCCTGCTGCTCTGGCTGACCATGCGCGGCGCAGAGCGGGAACTGCGCATCCGCGACGGCTTCCTCGTCACGGCCCTGTTCTGGACCGTTCTCGGCCTGTTCGGGGCCCTGCCCTTCGCCCTGACCGAATCCCTCGGTGTGGGGCCCGTGGACGCCGCCTTCGAGTCTATCTCCGGGCTCACCACCACCGGCGCGACGGTGCTCGTTGGCCTGGACGACCTGCCCCGGTCCCTGCTGCTCTACCGGCAACTGCTGCAGTGGCTCGGCGGCATCGGCATCATCGTGGTGGCCGTGGCGGTCCTGCCCATGCTCGGTATCGGCGGCATGCAGCTCTACCGCGCGGAAACGCCGGGGCCGAGCAAGGACAGCAAGCTGACACCGCGCATCGCCGAGACGGCGAAGGCGCTGTTCATCATCTACGTGGCCCTGACCGCGACCTGCGGCCTGGCCTATTTCGCCGCAGGCATGACGCCTTTCGACGCCGTCTGCCACGCCTTCTCGACCGTGGCCATCGGCGGCTTCAGCACCCACGACGCCAGCATGGGCTACTTCAACAGCAACACCATCTACCTCATCTGCACGCTGTTCATGCTGGTATCGGCGATCAACTTCGGCATGCACTACAGCGCCTTCAAGCGGCGCAGCCTGGCCCACTACCGGCAGGACTCGGAAACCCGCTTCTTCGGCAGCGCCATGCTCGTTTGCACCACCGCGACCATCGCCTATCTCATCGCCTCGGGCACTCTCGACGTCGAGGACGGCATCGTCCACGGCCTTTTCCAGGCGGTCTCGATCACCACCACAACCGGCTTCGCCACCCAGGATTTCGCGGCGTGGCCCGGCTTCCTGCCCATGATGCTGCTGATGTTCTCCTTCATGGGCGGCTGTGTCGGCTCGACCGGCGGCGGCATCAAGGCCATGCGCCTCATGCTGATTTACAAGCAGGGCATTCGCGAGCTCAAGCAGCTGATACACCCGCACGCGGTGATCCCCCTGAAGGTGGGCAACCGCCGGGTGGAGGCCACGGTGGTCAGCGCGGTGTGGAGCTTCTTCGCCGTCTACACCTTCGTGTTCATCGTACTGATGCTGGTGCTCATGGCCACCGGGCTAGACTTCCTCACGGCCTTCTCGGCCATGGGCGCCACCCTGAACAACCTCGGCCCCGGGCTGGGTGCCGTGAGCGCCAACTACGCCGGCATCGGCGACTTCGCCAAGGCCGTACTCTGCCTATCGATGCTGCTCGGCCGCCTGGAGGTGTTCACGCTGCTGGTGCTGTTCACGCCGATGTTCTGGCGCCAGTAGCCGGCGCCGCCGATCCTCACGCCCGGTCCCGGGCCTTGCGGATCATGTCGTAGGCGACCTGGATTTCCTGCGCCCGCTCCGTGGCCACCTTCAGCATGTCTTCCGGCACGCCGCGGGCGATGAGCTTGTCCGGGTGGTGCTCGCTCATGAGCTTGCGGTAGGCCCGTTTCAGTTCGCGGTCGTCCACGTCCGGGCTAACGCCCAGGGCCGCGTAGGCATCATCGAGGGAGGTGCCGGGCTGCACGGCGGCACCGCCGGCACCGTGGAAATGCTCCTGCGCCCGGGTCATGCCGAGGATCTGGTCGAGCTGCGCCTCCGTGTAGCCGAGGAGTCCGGCCACCTCGCCGAGGACCCGCCGCTCCGCCGCGTCGAGCTGCTGATCCGCCAGCGCCAGCGACACCAGGAAGAACAGCAGCGTCTGCTTCACCAGGCGCTGGCCGCGGCAGGCCTCGAGGAAGCGGGCCACCACCGGGGCGGGGTCGAAGCCCGGCGCCGAGCCCTGCTTGAACAGGCCGATGGCCTCCTTGCGCTGCCCGGCATTCAGGCGCAGCTGGCGGAAGAGCGCCTCCGTGTGGTCGATCTCGGCCTGGGAAACGCGACCGTCCGCCTTGGCGATATAGCCGAGAAGCAGGAAACAGGTTTCGAAGAAGCTGCGCTGGATGCGGGCGATACCCTCGCGGCCGCCCAGCGCGAACTGACCCGCGAGGCCGCGATCGAAGGCGTGGCCGAGCAGCAGGCCGACCAGGAGGCCCAGGGGGCCGGCGACGAGGAGCCCGAGAAGGCCGGCGACGAGTTTGCCGTAGAACATGCGCGTCTCCGCTTGCGGGGGGAGGCTTCTCCGGGCAGCGGAAAATGCCCGGGAGGGCACCGCTGCCGGGGCAGCGGCGCATATTATGCCGGGTGCTCAGCCTGTATAATAGCCGCTTTTTTGCCCCGGCCCGTCGCCGGGGCCGGGGGACGGAACAGCATGAGCGACAAGCTGACTTTCCAGGAGCTGATCCTGCGCCTGCAGGCCTTCTGGGGCGAAAAGGGCTGCGTGGTCCTGCAGCCGCTGGACATGGAGGTGGGCGCCGGCACCTTCCACCCGGCCACCTTCCTCCGCTCCCTCGGCCCGGAGAACTGGAACGCGGCCTACGTGCAGCCCAGCCGCCGGCCTACCGACGGCCGCTACGGCGAGAACCCGAACCGGCTGCAGCACTACTACCAGTTCCAGGTGGTCATGAAGCCCTCGCCGCCCGAGTTCCAGGCGCTCTACCTCGAGTCCCTGCGCGCCCTCGGCATCGATACGGGCATCCACGACGTGCGCTTCGTGGAGGACAACTGGGAGTCACCGACGCTCGGCGCCTGGGGCCTGGGCTGGGAGGTCTGGCTGAACGGCATGGAGGTGACCCAGTTCACCTACTTCCAGCAGGCCGGCGGCCTCGAGTGCTACCCGGTCACCGGCGAGATTACCTACGGCCTGGAACGCATCGCCATGTACCTGCAGGGCGTGGACAGCGTCTACGACCTCGCCTGGGCCGAAACGCCCGCCGGCACCGTGAGCTACGGCGACGTGTTTCACCAGAATGAAGTCGAGATGTCGCGCTACAACTTCCGCGAAGCGGACACGCGGGCGCTCTTTCACCAGTTCGACCACTGCGAGGCCGAGGCCGGCCGCCTGGTCGGCCTTGAACTGCCGCTGCCCGCCTACGAGATGGTCATGAAAGCCTCGCACACCTTCAACCTGCTCGACGCCCGGCACGCCATCTCGGTGACCGAGCGCCAGCGCTACATCCTGCGCGTGCGCACCCTGGCCCGCGCCGTGGCCGCCGCCTACGTCGAGGCGCGGGCGCGCCTCGGCTTCCCCATGGCG
Source organism: Pseudohaliea sp. (assembly GCF_054552115.1). Taxonomy (NCBI): domain Bacteria; kingdom Pseudomonadati; phylum Pseudomonadota; class Gammaproteobacteria; order Cellvibrionales; family Halieaceae; genus Pseudohaliea; species Pseudohaliea sp. The sequence goes on from NZ_JBTOLW010000013.1 coordinate 28,061, forward strand.
GATGAGGCTCTGCGCGAGGCCGCCCTTGCGGACCGGCAGCAGGTCGCGGAGGCCAGCGCATGAACACGGAGACGCTGCTGATCGAGATCGGCACCGAGGAACTGCCGCCGAAAGACCTCAAGACGCTGGGACTCGCCCTGCGCGACGGCCTGCTGAAGGGCCTGGCGGACCGCGACCTGACCCGCGGCGAGGCCCGCTGGTTCGCCACGCCCCGGCGCCTTGCCGTGCTGGTGGAAGACGTTGCCGAGGCCGCGCCGGCCCGGCAACTCGAACTGCTCGGCCCGCCGGCGGACCGCGCCCGCGACGCGCAGGGCGCGTGGACACCGGCCGCGGCGGGCTTCGCCCGCAAGCAGGGGGTCGACCCCGACGACCTCGAGCTCATCGACACGCCGAAAGGGCAGCGCCTGGGCCTGCGCCGGGAAGAACCCGGCGCGCGCACGGCCGACTGCGTCGGCGCCATTGTCGACGAGGCCGTCGCCGGCCTGCCGGTCAGCAAGCGCATGCGCTGGGGCGCGCACCGTTTCGAGTTCGTGCGTCCGGTGCACTGGGTCATGGCCCTCTTCGGGGAGGCGGTCCTGCCCTGTGAGGTGTTCGGCATCGCAGCGGGCAACCGCACCCGTGGCCATCGTTTTCACGCGGACCGCGAGCTTACCCTGGCCCGCCCCGAAGACTACGAGCGGACCCTCGCGGAAGCCCGGGTCGTCGCCGACTTCGAGCGCCGCCGCGGCATGATCCGCGAACAGGTCCTCGTGGAGGCCAGCGCCCTCGGCGCCGAGGCCGTCATCGACGAAGACCTGCTCGACGAGGTCACCGGCCTGGTGGAGTGGCCCGTGGCCCTGACCGGCGCCTTCGACAAACGCTTCCTGGCCGTGCCCCCGGAGGCCCTGGTCTCCGCCATGAAGGAGCATCAGAAGTATTTCCACGTGGTCGACGACGCCGGTGAGCTGCTGCCCCACTTCATCACCGTTGCCAACATCGAGAGCCGGGACCCGGCGCAGGTCATCGCCGGCAACGAGCGCGTGATCCGCCCGCGCCTTGCCGATGCGGCCTTCTTCTACGAGCAGGACCGGCAGGCGACGCTCGCCAGTCGCGTGGAGGCGCTGAAGAGCGTCGTGTTTCAGAAGGACCTGGGCACCCTGTGGGACAAGACATCGCGGGTGCAGTGTCTCATTCGTGAACTGGCCGATGCCATCGGCGCCCCGGCGGACGACGGCGAGCGCGCCGCGCACCTGGCCAAGGCCGACCTGACCACGGAGCTGGTGCTGGAATTCGGCGACCTGCAGGGCATCGCCGGTGCCTACTATGCGCGCCACGACGGCGAGGCCCCGACCGTTGCCGAGGCGCTGCAACAGCAGTACTGGCCGCGCTTCGCCGGTGATCGCCTGCCGGAAGGGCCCGTGGCAACGGCCCTCGCCCTGGCGGACCGGCTCGATACGCTGGTCGGCATCTTCGGCATCGGCCAGCCGCCCACCGGCTCCCGGGACCCCTTCGCCCTGCGCCGGGCAGCGCTCGCCGTGCTGCGCATCCTGGTGGAGAAGGGCCTGGACCTCGACCTGCGCGAGGCCCTCGCCCTCGCCGCGGCCCAGTTCCCCGCCGGGACGCTGGCCGACGACGCGGTGGAACAGACCCTGGGCTACAGCATCGAGCGCTTCCGGGCCTGGTTCGAGGACGAGGGCATCGCCACGGGTAGCTTCCGCGCCGTCACCGCGCTCGGCCCGACCCGGCCGCTGGACATCCACCGCCGGGTACACGCGGTGCATGCGTTCAGCGAAATGCCCGAGGCGGAGGCCCTGGCGGCAGCCAACAAGCGGGTGGCGAACATCCTCGCCAAGGCCGGGGAGAACGACACAGCGGCGGCTGTCGACCCCGCGCGTTTCACCGAACCCGCGGAGGGCGCGCTCTGGGACGCCCTCAGGGAAGCCGGTGCCGCGAGCGCTGCGCAGCTGGCCGAAGGCGCCTACCGCGAGGCCCTGGCGGCCCTTGCCACCCTGCGCGAGCCCGTCGACCGCTTCTTCGACGAGGTCATGGTCAACGCCGAGGACCCGGCGCTGCGCGGAAACCGGCTCGCCCTTCTGCACGTGCTGCGGCAGCACTTCCTCGCCGTGGCGGACATTTCCCTGCTCGAACCGCGCTGACCCGCCTGCGCAGGCGACAGGTCCGCCCCGGCGCCCCTGCCCGGGCGCGGGCCGGTGCTTTACACTGCGCCCATGGACAACCCCGACCTGCTGCTTTCCTCCCTCGGCGTGCTGCTCGCGCTGCTCGCCGGCGCCGGCCTCGGCGCGCTCCTCCGCGGCCGCACCCTGGGCCGGCTGCAGGCCCGCTGCGAAGGGCTCGAGGGGCAGCTGGCCGCCGCCGCCGGGGAAGGCGAGCGCGCCCGGCAGACCCTGGAGGAGGCGCGGGCCGAAGGCGATCGGCTGTCGCGCCGGGAAGCGGAGCTCAAGGCCGAGCTTGCCCACCGCGAAGCGCGTTATGCGGAGCAGCTGGCGCTCCTGAAGGACAGCCGGGAGCAGCTGGCGCGGGAGTTCGAGAACCTCGCCAACCGGATCTTCGAGGACAAGGGCAAGCGCTTCTCGGACCACAACCGACAATCCCTGGAGGCGCTGCTTACGCCCTTCCGCGAGCAGATCGAGGGCTTCCAGCGCCGCGTCAATGAGGTACACGGCGAAACCCTGCGTGGCAACACGGCCCTGGAAAAGGAAATCCAGAAGGTGCTGGAGATCGGCCTGAAGATGAACACCCAGGCCGACAACCTCACCCTCGCCCTCAAGGGCGACAACAAGGCGGCGGGTAACTGGGGCGAGGCCCAGCTGGAGCGGACCCTGGAAATGGCCGGGCTCCTGCGGGAAGAGCATTACCAGACCCAGGCCAGCTTCCGCGATACCGAGGGCCGGCGGAAACAGCCGGACTTCCTGATCAAGCTGCCGGACGGCAAGCACCTCGTGATCGACAGCAAGGTCTCGCTCGTGGACTACGAGCGCGCGGTGACGGCGGCGACGGAGGAAGAACGCCGGCAGGCGCTGGCCGCCCACGTGCAGGCCGTGCGGCGGCATATCGATGATCTCGCATCAAAGGACTACGCCAACCTGCCGGAGCTCGGCAGCCCGAGCTTTGTGCTCATGTTCATGCCTATCGAACCCGCCTACATCGAGGCCATGAAGGAGAACCGCGACCTGTTCAACTACGGCTACCAGCGGGGCGTCGTCATGGTCTCGCACACGACGCTCATGCCGATCCTGCGCACCGTGGCCAACCTGTGGATGGTGGACCGCAGCAACCGCGAGGCGCGGCAGATCTCCGACGCCGCCGGCGACCTGTTCAACCAGGTGTGCCTGGTGTCGGAGCGGCTATCGAAGCTCGGCAAGTCACTCACCGCGGCGAGCAACCATTACAACGACACGGTAACGGCCCTGGTCGGCAACCAGGGCCTGCACGGCAAGGTCGAACGTTTCAAGACCCTGTCGGCGAAAGCCAGCAAGGACCTGCCGGCCATGGAACCGCTGCACCCGGGGCTGGACGACGAGCGCCTGGACCTCGTGTTGGCGGCCCCTGCCACCGAAGAAGCGGACACGGCAGAAGAGCCCGCGGACGCCGGCGACCCGGTCCCGGGAGCGCCGTAGACCTTGTGCCGTAGACCTTGCGACAGGGCGCCTAAACGTCCAGGTTGGCCACCGAGAGCGCGTTCTCCTCGATGAACTCGCGCCGCGGGTCGACCTGGTCTCCCATGAGCGTGGTGAAGATCTGGTCGGCCTTGATGGCGTCCTCGATGGTGACCTGCAGCAGGCGACGGGTTTCCGGGTCCATGGTGGTTTCCCAGAGCTGGTCCGGGTTCATTTCGCCGAGGCCCTTGTAGCGCTGGATGCTGTAGCCCTTGCGCGCCTCCGCCATGAGCCAGGCGAGACCCTCGGAGAAGTTCCGCGTCTCGAGGGTCTTCTCGCCGCGCTGGAAGTAGCCGCCCTCGTCGATGAGGCTGTTCAGCTCGTCGCCGAGTTCGGCAAGGCTGCGGTACTCGCCGGAGGCAAAGAAATCGCGCTGGTAGTCGTGCTCGGTCTCGACGCCGTGCGCGAGCAGGCGTACCACGGGATAGTAATAGCCCTGCTCCGGCGCACGCCGCACCGTCACCGTGTAGCGTTCCCCCTGGCCAAGGTTCGATTGTAAGCGCTCACTTAGGCGCTCGGCGAAGTCGGTAACGGCACGCTCATCCTCCAGCTGCTCGGGCGAAAGGCGCAGACCATCGACGATGGCCCACAAGGCCGAGGGAGAATAGCGGCGCGAGAGCCGGTCGATGGTCGCCGCGACGGCGCGGAAACGGCCGACCAGGGCGGCGAGGGCTTCACCGGCGATGGCGGGCGCTTCCGGGTTCACGTAGAGGGCGGCGCCGTCCAGGGCGGCTTCCGTGAGGTACTGGGTCAGTGCCGCCTCGTCCTTCAGGTAGTGGTGCTGCTTGCCACGGCTGATCTTGAACAGCGGCGGCTGTGCGATGAACACATGGCCGCGCTCGATGAGCTCGCGCATGTGGCGGAAAAAGAAGGTCAGCAGAAGGGTTCTAATATGGGACCCATCAACATCGGCATCGGTCATGATAATGATGCTGTGATAGCGCAGCTTGTCCGGGTCGAACTCCTCCTTGCCCACGCCGCAGCCCAGCGCCGTCACCATGGTACCGACCTCGGCGGAGCCCAGCATTTTGTCGAACCGCGCCTTCTCAACGTTGAGGATCTTGCCCTTGAGGGGCAGGATGGCCTGGAAGCGCCGGCTTCTGCCCTGCTTCGCGGAACCCCCCGCGGAATCCCCCTCAACCAGGAACAGCTCGGACAGCGCCGGGTCCTTCTCCTGGCAATCCGCCAGCTTCCCGGGCAGGCCGGCGATATCCAGCGCGCCCTTGCGCCGGGTCATCTCCCGAGCCTTGCGTGCAGCTTCCCGGGCCCGGGCCGCGTCCAGCATCTTGCCGACCACGGCTTTCGCCTCCTGCGGGTTTTCCAGCAGGTAGTCGGAGAAGTGCGTATTCATGGCCTGCTCTACGGCAGTTTTCACCTCGGAGGAGACCAGCTTGTCCTTGGTCTGGGAGGAAAACTTCGGGTCCGGCACCTTTACCGAGATGATCGCGGTCAGGCCCTCGCGCGCGTCGTCGCCGGTGGTGTTGACCTTCGCTTTCTTCGCCAGGCCCTCCCGCTCGATGTAGGCGTTCAGGCTGCGGGTCAGGCTGGCGCGGAAACCGGCGAGGTGCGTACCGCCGTCCCGCTGGGGGATATTGTTCGTATAGCAAAAGATGCTTTCCTGGAAGGCATCGTTCCATTGCATGGCGACCTCGACGCTGATGCCGCCCTCGCCTTCCACCTGGAAATGAAAGGGCTGGTTGATCGGGGTCTTGTTCTGGTTGAGGAAGTTCACGAACTCCTGCAAACCACCCTCGTAATGATAGGTTTCCGCCTTGCCGGAGCGTTCATCGTGTAACTCGATGTGCACGCCGGAGTTCAGGAACGCCAGCTCCCGGAGCCGCTTGGCCAGCAGATCGAAGTGAAACTCGATGTTGGTGAAGGTCTCCGCGGAGGGCTTGAAGCGGATCAGGGTGCCGGTCTGCTCTGTGTCACCGATAACCGCGAGCGGCGCCGCGGGCACACCGTGATGATAGACCTGCTCGTGCACCTTGCCGTCGCGCCAGATGGTGAGGCGGAGCTCTTCGGAAAGCGCGTTCACAACGGAAACACCCACACCATGCAGGCCGCCGGAGACCTTGTAGGTATTGTCATCGAACTTGCCGCCGGCATGGAGCACGGTCATGATGACCTCGGCGGCCGAGACGCCCTCCTCGTGCATTTCGGTGGGTATGCCTCGCCCATCGTCCGATACCGAGATGGATTCGTCGGGATGGATGATAATCCGGACGGTGCTGCAGTAGCCGGCCAGGGCTTCGTCAATGGAGTTGTCCACCACCTCGAAGACCATGTGGTGCAGACCCGTGCCATCGTCCGTGTCACCGATGTACATCCCGGGGCGCTTCCGTACCGCATCCAGGCCCTTGAGGACCTTGATGCTGGAGGAGTCGTATTGGGCGGGGTTGTCTTGTTCGCTCATGCGTCGCTCTCACTGTCCGTGTTCGACGGTGTCGGGGTGCCGGGGTCAGCCGCCGGGCCCACCGGAGTTACCCGCCCCTGTTCCACGTGGAACAGTTGCGGCGGCACCGCCGCAGCGGGCCACGTGCCTGCCATCGCGTCCTCCGCGATGCAGGTGATGAAAACCTGGGCGCCCAGGGCCTCGAGCTGCTCACACACCCGCCGCAGGTGGGCCGCATCCAGCTCCGAAGGCAGGTCGTCGATGAGGTAGGTACACGTCATCGGACGCTCCTGGCGCCGGAGCACCTGGCCCTGCGCCAACTTGAGCGCACAGACCACGAGCTTCTGCTGGCCACGGGATAGCGTATCCGCAGCACTGTGGTCGCCCGCGGTAACGACAATCTCCGCCCGCTGGGGCCCGACATGCGTGTAGCCCTGTTCACGGTCAGTACCTGCCGTGGCGGCGAGCGCGTCCCGGTAAGGCAGGCTCGCATCCCATCCCTGGCGAAACCGAAGACTCACCGCCTCGCATTCGGGCAGCAATTCGGTCGCTACCTCCTGAAACACGGGCACCAGCTGTTCAAAGTACCTGCGGCGACAGGCGGTCAGCCGCTCCCCGGCCTGCGCCAGGTCTCTCGTCCACACCGCCAGTTCGTCAGCGTCCAGTTTATCACGGCGAAGTAGCGCGTTGCGCTGCTTTATGCAGCGCTGAAACCGTTGCCAGATGGCGAAGAACTCGTGTTCCACGTGGAACACTCCCCAGTCCAGGAAGCGACGCCGCCCCGTCGGCGGACCCACCAGTAGCTGAAAGCTGTCCGCATTGATCACCAGCACCGGAAGCTCCGCCGCAAGGCTGGACACGTTGCGTACCGGTCGACCAGCCACCTTCAGCATCGCCATCCCGGACGTATCTCGTTGAACCCCAAGCCCACGGACCGCTCCGCCTGCCCGCGCCACTTCGCCATACACCGTGCAATGAGCCTCGCCATGCCGAATAACCGAGCGGGCGCTGCTGGCGCGGAAGGAGCGGGCGAGACTGAGCATGTGGATCGCTTCGAGCACGCTGGTCTTCCCGCTCCCGTTCTCCCCGAACAGCACGCAGGTCCGGCCAAGGCCGTGCAGGCGTACTGCGTCCAGGTTGCGGACGCTATAAATATCCAGGCGGGTCAACACAGGACTGCGGAGAACCAGACAGAGCTCGCGTAGTTCCGGGGCGAGGGCGGCATACTGCTCTCAGTCACTCCCCGTTACACGCTTTGTGGGGGCACCCTCCACCAGCCGCCCCTGCCGCCTCAGCACGGGATCTACGTGGGGCGGCAGGGGCGAGGGCGGCATACTGCTCTCACAAAGCGTGTATCGGGGAGCGACTGGGGGTACCCTCCACCAGCCGCCCCGGGAATCTGCGACTGCTCAGGGGGTAAGGAACCGCCCACTGAAGTATCAGGTATTGCCCCAAAAAGTCCGCGAAGGGCAATAACGACGCAAGACGCTTCTGCCATCTCCGCGACGCGAACTGGAAAATCAGCGCCCTATCAGAGCCGCATGGGCATGACGACATAGAGCGAGTCGCCCGCCTCGGACTCCTCAAGCAGGGCACTGCTGTTCGGGTCGGACAGCGAGAAGCGAACCTCCTCGCCGGAGAGCACACCGAGCACGTCGAGGAGGTAGCCGACATTGAAGCCGATCTCGAGACCATCGCCCGCGTAGTCGACCGGGACCACCTCTTCGGCCTGTTCCTGCTCCGGGTTGTTGGCAACGATTTCCAGCGTATCCGGCGAAAGCTTGAGGCGTACGCCCCGGTACTTCTCGTTGGAGAGAATCGCGGTCCGCGTGAACGCCTGGCGAAGGTCCAGGCGGGACCCGACCAGGACCTTCTCCGCCGAACGCGGCAGTACCCGTTCGTAGTCGGGGAACTTGCCGTCCACCAGCTTGGACGTGAAAGTGAAACCCGCGGTCGTCGCACGCAGGTGGTTGTTGCCGAGAATCACCGTGACCGCATCGTCGTCATCCTGGAGGAGACGACCCAGTTCAAGCACGCCCTTGCGCGGAAGAATCACCTGCGCATCCTCGACCCCCGAAAGGGCCTCGGGCAGCGTGCAGATCGCCAGCCGGTGGCCATCGGTGGCCACGAAACGCAGGCGACCGCCCTTGATTTCCCAGAGCATGCCGTTCAGGTAGTAGCGCACATCCTGCTGTGCCATGGCGAAGCTGGTCCGCTCAATAAGCCGGCGCAACTGCTGCGGTTCGATGGTGAACTGGTGCGTGCCGATACTGTCTTCGATATTCGGGAACTCGCGCGCCGGCAGCGTTGCCAGCGTGAACCGGCTGCGGCCGGAGGTCACCGTCGCCTTGCCGTCCGTGACGCTGACCTGCACATCGCTGCCTTCGGGCAGGGACTTGCAGATATCGAGGAGTTTGCGCGCCGGCAGGGTGACTTCGCCCGCATCTCCCGGCGTCGGCAGCTGAACGCGACCGACCAGTTCCACCTCGAGATCCGTACCCGTCAGCGAGAGACGATCGCCATCGAGCTGGAGCAGCACATTGGCAAGCACCGGCAGCGTGTTGCGCCGTTCCACGACCCCGGCGACCAGGTTCAGGGGTTTTATGAGGGCATCCCGGGGTACGCTGAATTTCATGGATGTTCCTTAGCCAGCCGTAATTGTAAGTGTGCACTTACTTATTGCTATTGCCGTTGGCGCAGAGCGCCCCCTGGCGCCAACCCTCCATTGTGCTCAAGTTGTCAGGGAGCGCAACAGGTTCTTGTAATCTTCGAGAATATCCGAGCTCGTTTCCCGCAGTTCCTTGATCTTCCGGCAGGCATGAAGCACGGTCGTATGATCGCGGCCTCCGAAGCTGTCGCCGATCTCCGGCAGGCTGTGGTTGGTGAGCTCCTTGGCAAGCGCCATGGCCACCTGTCGCGGTCGCGCCACCGAGCGGCTGCGTCGCCGCGACATGAGATCGGCCACCTTGATCTTGTAGTACTCGGCGACGGTACGCTGGATGTTGTCAAGGCTTACCTGCTTGTCCTGCAGAGCCAGGAGATCCTTCAGGCTCTCCTTGACCAGGTCGACATCAATGGGCCGGCGGGTGAAGTTGGCGCTGGCGATGACCCGCTTCAACGCCCCCTCCAGCTCGCGGACATTGGAGCGAATCCGCTGGGCGATGAAAAACGCGGCTTCCGGCGGCAGGTCGAGCTGGGACTGGTTCGCCTTCTTCATGAGGATGGCCACTCGCGTCTCGAGATCCGGCGGCTCCACCGCCACCGTGAGACCCCAGCCGAAGCGGGACTTCAGCCGCTCCTCCAGCCCCTCGATCTCCTTCGGATAGCGGTCGCAGGTGAGAATCATCTGCTGGCCGCCCTCCAGCAGCGCATTGAACGTGTGGAAGAATTCCTCCTGGGACCGGTCCTTCTTGGCAAAGAACTGGATGTCGTCGATCAGCAGCGCATCCACCGATCGGTAATACCGCTTGAAATCCGTGATGGCGTTCAGCTGCAGTGCCTTGACCATATCGGCCACGAAGCGCTCGGAGTGCAGGTAGACGATCCGTGCCTCCGGGTTGTTCTCCTTGAGCGCATTACCCACCGCGTGCATGAGGTGGGTCTTGCCCAGGCCGACACCGCCGTAGAGAAAGAGCGGATTGTAGGCATCCCCGGGATTCTCGGCGACCTGGTTGGCGGCCGCCAGCGCAAGCTGGTTCGACTTGCCCTCGACGAAGTTGCGAAAGGTATAGTTGGCCACCAGGTTGTGCTGGTGCTGCAGGGCCTCGTGGACCTCGGAATGCTGCGCCTGGCCGAAGGGGGCCGTACTCACACTGGCGAGCACCGGTGCGGGACGCGAAGCCGCAGCGGGATCGGGCTCCCGCCGCGGCGCGGGCGCGGGTGACGAGCCGGCGGAGGCACCGCCCACCGCCGCCAGGGACACGGCCCGGCGAGCCTCGCCGATCTCCAGGATCACGTCCCGGTCGCACCCTGCCTCGCGCAGCAGTTCAGCGATACGTGGGGCGAACTTGTCGGTCACGAAGTCCCGGATGAAACGATTGGGCGCCAGAAGGCGCAGGCACTGCGCCTCTTCCCTGGCCTCGAGGGGGCGGATCCAGGTGTTGAATTGCTGCGCCGGCAACTCGTCCTGCAGCAGATTCCTGCATTGGGTCCATACCGCGTCGGGCAAAGATCACCTCGCTCGTGCCCTTCGAAGCGGGGCACTGGTGGTTCCTGTTCTGGTTTTCGGTGCTCCCGGCCACCTGTTGACAGCTTTGTGCTTCCCGGCGGCAGGACAACGCATCATAACCTGCCAGCCACCACTTATCCACACGTAAAGGAAAGTTTTTTGTGTTTTTAATTTCTTTAATATCAATGGGTTATCCCGCCAGCCGGCAATAGCCGGTTTTCGATTCCCATACTGGTTCAGCCCCGCCGGTCTGTGGATAACCTGTTACTATCTTTGGGGGTTTTTGTTGGTCGATGGCTGTAAGCCGCTGCATTGCTGGCTTCTGCCCGTTCACGGCGCGCCGGCCGGAAGCGACCCGGACAACGGCCGCCCCAGGCGAACCTCAGGCCCGGATACGGATCATCACGGAACACGTTGAATAACCCGGGCGCTTTCTCTACAATCTGCGTCCTTTTTTGACTGTGCCCCATCGGCACCGCGGCGGCGCCGCGACTGCCTTCCTTTATATACTGCAGATTGAGTCACTGACATGAAAAGAACGTTCCAGCCCAGCGTGCTCAAGCGCAAGCGCAACCACGGCTTCCGCGCGCGGATGGCAACCAAGAACGGGCGCCAGGTTCTCGCCCGGCGCCGCGCCAAGGGCCGCAAGCGCCTCTCCGCGTAAGCCGGCGCCGCGCACAGCGAGAGCCGGTAACTTCGCTGATGGCCGCGTCCTTTCGCAAGAATCAACGCCTGCTCACGGCCCGGGACTACCGGGCCGTGTTCTCCTGTGTCAGCGTAAAAGCCGGCCAGCGAGAGTTCCTGCTGCTCGCACGCCCCTCGCAGGAACCGCACCATCGCCTCGGCCTGGCCGTCGCCAAGAAACACGTGGCCCGGGCCGTGCGTCGCAACCGCATCAAGCGCGTTGCACGGGAACGCTTCCGCCAGCTGCCCCCAGCGACCGTGCCCCTGGATATCGTCTTCCTGACGCGGCCGGGCGCAGGCGAGCTGGACAAGGCCGCTCTCGCCGCGGGCATCGATCGTCAGTTCCGTCGCCTGATCGAGCGCGCCGCAGCATGAAGAAATTGCTTCTCGTCGTGCTCCGCGTCTACCAGTGGTGCCTGAGCCCCTTTCTCGGACACCATTGCCGCTTCTATCCGACGTGTTCCGAATACGCCCGGGAAGCCGTCGAAATCCACGGTGCGGGCCGCGGCATCATGCTGGCAGCAAGACGCCTGTCCAAATGCCACCCCTGGCACGAAGGCGGTGCCGACCCGGTCCCCGCCACCCGACGCACAGACTGAGAGATTATGGATATCCAGCGAACCCTGCTCATCGGCGCCATCGCCCTGCTGTCGTTCATGCTGCTGTCCGAATGGGTCGCATTCCGCGACGCCCGTGAGGCCGATGCAACACCGGCCACCCAGCGGCTGACGGCCGACGACGCCCCGGCCCCCGCACAGCTACCGGCCGACGGCGGCGAGGCGCCGGCCAGTGGGGAGCTGCCCGCGGACCTCCCGCCACCGCCCGAGGAGGGCGCGGCGCCCGCCGCGGTGGAAGCCGACGAGGCGCGCATCGTTCAGGTGTTCACCGATACACTCGAACTGGCCATCGACCTGAACGGCGGCGACATCGTCGAGGTCGCCCTGACCAAATACCTCGCGGAACTCGACGGGGACGAACCCTACGTCCTCCTCGAGCGCAACAGCCGGCGGACCTACGTAGCCCAGAGCGGGCTGGTCGGCCCCGACGGCATCGACGCTCCCCGCCGTGCGCGCTATGAGGCCGCCCAGACCCGCTATGAACTCGCACCGGGGCAGGACACGCTGACCATCGATCTCCAGTGGGCCGGCAGCAACGGCATCGACATCACCAAGCGCCTCACCCTGCGCCGCGGCGACTACGTGCTCGACGTCACCTACCTGGTCGAAAACAACACGGAAGCGCGCTGGCAGGCCAACCTGTTCGGGCAGATCAAGCGCGACTCGAGCCCGGACCCGTCCGCCGACGCGGGGCTGGGACTGCAGCCCTTCCTCGGCGCCGCTACCACGCAGCCCGACGACCGCTTCACCAAGTTCGACTTCAAGGACATGCGCGAGGATCCCTTCAAGCGGCAGCTTGAAGGCGGCTGGATGGCCATGGTTCAGCACTACTTCCTGAGCGCCTGGATTCCGAACCCGGAGCAGACGCATACCTACTCCACGCGTGTCACCAGCGCCGGCTTCAACATCGCCGGCTTCACCAGCCCGGCCCTGGTCGTCGACCCCGGCGAACGCGGCAGCAGCACGGCGCGTTTCTACGCGGGCCCGAAGGACCAGTACCGCCTCGAGGAGATATCCCCCTTCCTCGAGCTGTCGGTGGACTACGGCTGGCTCTGGTGGATCGCGCAGCCGCTGTTCTGGCTCCTGAACAAGATCCACGCGCTGGTCGGCAACTGGGGCGTTGCCATCATCGCCCTGACGGTGCTGATCAAGGCGGCTTTCTACAAGCTGTCCGCTACCAGCTACCGGTCCATGGCGAACATGCGCCGCATTACGCCGAAGGTACAGGATATCCGCGAGCAATACGCCGACGACAAGCAGAAGCAGTCACAGGCGATGATGGACCTCTACCGGAAGGAAAAGATCAATCCCCTCGGCGGCTGCCTGCCGATCCTCGTGCAGATGCCGGTTTTCATCGCGCTTTACTGGGTGCTGATGGAAAGTGTCGAGTTGCGCCACGCGCCCTTCATGCTGTGGATCGAAGACCTCTCGGTTATGGACCCTTACTTCGTCCTGCCGATACTCATGGGCGCGAGCATGTTCTTCATGCAGAAGCTCAACCCGCCGCCTCCCGATCCCATGCAGGCGAAGATCATGCAGTGGCTACCGGTGGTCTTCACCTTCTTCTTCCTCTGGTTCCCGGCGGGCCTCGTGCTCTACTGGCTGGTGAACAACCTGCTCTCCATGGCGCAACAGTTCATCATCACCCGGCAGATCGAGAACGCCGGCAAGGCCTGAGGCGGCGCCCGTGGCCGGTGCCCCGCCTGAAGACACGATCGCCGCCGTCGCCACGGCGGCCGGTCGCGGCGGTATCGGCATCCTGCGCCTTTCAGGGCCCGGCGCCCTCACCATCGCGAGGCTGCTGACCGGTCGCGACCGCTTCCGGGCCCGCTACGCGCACCGCGCGGATTTCCTCGACGGCAATGGCGCGCGCATCGACGACGGCCTCGCCCTCTATTTCCCCGGTCCCCACTCCTTCACCGGGGAAGACGTTGTCGAACTCAACTGCCACGGCAGCCCGGTCGTCCTCGACCTCCTCCTGCAGGCGGCCTGCGCCCGCGGCGCGCGCCCGGCGGAACCGGGGGAGTTCTCCCGCCGCGCCTTCCTGAACGACAAGCTCGACCTGGCTCAGGCCGAGGCGATCGCCGACCTCATCGACAGTGCCAGTGCCGACGCCGCGCGCAACGCGCTGCGCTCCCTGAGCGGCGCTTTCAGTGAACGCATTCATGAGCTGGTGGAGGCAGTCACCCGCCTGCGTGTCTACGTCGAAGCCGCTATCGATTTCCCGGACGAGGAAGCTGTGGATTTCCTGGCCGAAGGCGATGTCGAGCACCGGCTGGCGGACATCGCGGCACGCCTCGCCGCCGTGCGCGAGAGCGCCCGCCAGGGAAGCCTGCTGCGGGAGGGGCTCAAGCTGGTGATCGCCGGGCGGCCGAACGCCGGCAAGTCCAGCCTGCTCAATGCCCTGGCCGGCGAGGAACGCGCCATCGTCACGGCCATCGAGGGCACCACCCGGGATGTACTCCGCGAGGACATCCTGGTCCACGGACTGCCGCTGCACATCGTCGATACCGCCGGGCTCCGGGACAGCGACGATCCCGTCGAACAGGAGGGCGTACGCCGGGCCATGGTCGAGATCGCCAGCGCCGACCGGGTGATCCTTGTTGTCGACGATAGTGCCGGCGGGGCACCGCCCCGGCTCGCCGACCTGCTGCCGGAAGGGGTGGAACCACCGCCGCCGGGTACGCCGGTGACCCGCGTTCACAACAAGGTCGACCTCTCCGGCACCCCCGCGCGCATAGAAAGTACAAAAGACAGCACGGACATCTGGCTGTCGGCGCAGAGCGGGGCAGGGCTGTCGCTCCTGCGGGAACACCTGCGCGACAGCGTCGGGCTGGCGGCTGCCGGGGAGAGTACCTTCAGCGCGCGACGCCGGCACCTCGATGCCCTGGACCGCGCCGGCGCCCACCTTGACGACGCGCGGGCACAGCTCGCAGACAGCGGCGCCGGCGAACTCGTCGCCGAAGACCTCCGTTACGTGCAGGCCTGCCTCGGGGAAATTACCGGCAAGGTCAGCAGCGATGACCTGCTCGGCGAGATTTTCTCCAGCTTTTGCATCGGCAAGTAACACGCTGTCCACAGCCCTGTACAGAAAACGGGCCGGCGCAACCACCGTCCCCGGCTCGTCCACACCCTCTCCACAACCGTTCTCGATACCTGTCCACAGCACCGGACCACCTGTGGCCAGCGCGGTAACGGCGACCGGACAAGCGGTGGACAGCGCGTCGGCTTATCCACCGCCCCATCGGCCCCGAGGAATGCTCCACACCCGGTACCCAGCCTGCCACGGGGCCATACCGGTACTGCAAACAGGCCTTTCCCGCACGCAAGTCCCGGCCGGGCAAGCAAAAAAACGGGTTGTCCCCGGAATCTGGCAAGGCCAGTAGTTACAACAATAACTCTTCAATACTTACCCAATACGTTATTTATCTACCTTCTCCTGTAAGTTGAGTTCCCGTTTGGCGGAACGGCAGCACGCCCGTATAATCCGGAGCCCTTTCCGCGCGTCTCGTAGCGGCGCAGGTACGGCACCATGCGTTACCCGGACAGTTTTGACGTGATCGTAATCGGCGGTGGCCACGCCGGGACCGAGGCGTGCCTGGCTGCCGCACGCATGGGCTGCCGGACGCTGTTACTGACCCACAGCATCGATACGCTCGGGCAGATGTCCTGCAATCCGGCCATCGGCGGGATCGGCAAGAGCCACCTCGTGCGTGAAGTCGACGCCCTCGGCGGCGCCATGGGTATGGCCACGGACCATGCGGGGATCCAGTTCCGCGTACTCAACGCGCGCAAGGGGCCTGCGGTGCGCGCGACCCGGGCCCAGGCCGACCGCGTCCTCTACCGCGGGGCAATCCGCGGCATCCTGCAGGCACAGCCGGGCCTGCAGATCTTCCAGCAGCCGGTGGATGACCTGCTGCTGTCGGGCGACCGGGTCGTTGGGGCGCGTACGGCCATGGGTCTGGATTTTTATGCCGATGCGGTCGTGCTGGCCACCGGGACTTTCCTCGGCGGGCGCCTGCATATCGGCCTCGAGAGCTCGAGCGGCGGCCGCGCCGGCGACGCCCCGGCCACCGCCCTCGCCCGGCGCCTGCGCGAGCTGCCTTTCCGCGTCGACCGGCTGAAAACAGGCACCCCGCCTCGCATCGATGCCCGCTCCGTGGATCTCGCCTCCCTCGAGCAGCAGTGGGGCGATGAACCGCGACCGGTCATGTCCTTCCTCGGTGATCCGGCGACGCACCCCGAGCAGCGCTGCTGCTGGGTCGCGTACACCAACGCGCACACGCACGACATCATCCGCGCGAACCTCGACCGGTCGCCCATGTACTCCGGGGTCATCGAGGGCACCGGCCCGCGCTATTGCCCGAGCATCGAGGACAAGATCCACCGCTTCGCGGACAAGGACGCGCACCAGGTGTTCGTCGAGCCCGAGGGCCTCGACACCCCGGAGCTCTATCCGAACGGCATTTCCACCAGCCTCCCCTTCGATGTACAGCTGGAATTCGTGCGCTCCCTCGCCGGCTTCGAGAACGCGGTGATCACGCGCCCCGGCTACGCGATCGAGTATGATTTCTTCGACCCGAGGGACCTCCGTCCCTCCCTGGAGACGCGCCCGCTCGAGGGGCTTTTCTTCGCCGGGCAGATCAATGGCACCACCGGTTACGAGGAAGCTGCCGCCCAGGGGCTCCTCGCCGGTATCAACGCCGCCCGCCGCGTGCGCGGCGAAACGCCCTGGTGCCCTCGCCGCGACGAGGCCTACCTCGGCGTACTGGTGGATGACCTCATCACCCTGGGGACCCGCGAGCCCTACCGCATGTTCACCTCCCGTGCCGAGTACCGCCTCCTGCTCCGGGAAGACAACGCGGACCTGCGCCTGACCGCGACGGGGCGTGCACTGGGGCTTGTCGACGATGACCGCTGGGCCCGCTTCGAGGCCAAGCGGGAAGCGATCGAGCGCGAGCAGCAGCGCCTGCGCACGACGTTCCTCCATCCCGGCACGCCGGCGGCCCGCCAGCTGGAAGAAAAGCTGGGCAGTGAGCTGAAGCGTGAGTATGCACTTGCTGATCTTCTCAAGCGCCCGCAGCTGGATTACCCGGCGATTGCACCGCTCGCCGAAGGTGCGGTGGAAGACCCCCAGGTTGCCGAGCAGGTGACGATCCAGGCGAAATACGCAGGCTACATCGAGCGCCAGGCCGAGGAGATCGCTCGCCTGGCCCGGCACGAGAGCCTGGCGCTGCCGGAGGACCTGGACTACGCCGCCGTCGACGGACTGTCCCACGAGGTTCGCGGCAAGCTCGCCGATGCGCGGCCGGCGACCCTCGGCCAGGCGGGCCGGGTACCGGGCGTGACCCCGGCCGCGATTTCCCTGCTGCTCGTACACCTGAAGAAGCGCGAGGGCCAGGCGCGCGCTGCGGCCCGGATCAGCGCCTGAGGTGCGTGACCCGGCGCTGGCAGCGGGCTGTGCCGCGCTGGGGCTGACGCTCCCGCCGGCAACCCTGGCGGCCTTGTCGTCCTATCTCGATCTCCTCGAGAAATGGAACCGGGCCTACAATCTCACCGCGGTGCGGGAGCGGGGTACCATGGTAACCCGCCACCTCCTCGACAGCCTGGCCGTGCTGCCCCACCTGCCCGCCACCGGCTCGTTCATCGATGTCGGTACCGGTCCCGGGCTGCCGGGAATCCCGCTGGCCCTTGCAGCGCCGTCCCATGGCTACTGCCTTCTCGACAGCAACGGCAAGAAGACCCGTTTCCTGTTCCAGGTGAAAACGGCCCTGGCCTTGGCTAACATACGCATCGTGTCGGAGCGTGCGGAAACGCACCGGCCGGAACGGCCTTACACGGGCGTCCTGAGCCGGGCCTTCGCGGCGTTGCCCGCCATGCTGGAGAGCTGCGCTCACCTGCTCGCTCCCGGTGGCTCGTTCTACGCCATGAAGGCGCAGGTGACCGCCGACGAGCTGGCGGCGGCCGAGGCCCTGGGCTACCGGGCGGCGGTGACGGCCCTCACCGTCCCCGGCCTCGACGAGCAGCGCTCCCTGATCACCCTGCGGCCGGAGACCAGCGCGTGACACGAACCATCGCCATCGCGAATCAGAAGGGCGGCGTCGGCAAGACCACGACTTGCGTCAACCTCGCCGCGTCCCTGGCCGCGATGAGGAAGCGTGTCATGCTCGTTGACCTCGATCCGCAGGGCAACGCCACCATGGGCTGCGGCGTCGACAAGTATGCCATCGAGCAGAGCATCTACGACGTGCTCGTCCACCAGGCCCCGGTGGCGGAGGTCCGCTGCACTGCCGGAGAGGCGGGCTTCGACGTGCTGCCGGCGAACGGCGATCTCACCGCGGCGGAGGTCGAGCTCCTGCAGGTGGACGGGCGCGAGCGGCGGCTGCGGGCGAGCCTCGCCCGGGTCACCGACGATTACGACTACATTCTCGTCGACTGCCCGCCGTCCCTGAACATGCTCACGGTGAACGGGCTGGTCGCCGCCGATGGCGTTATTGTCGCCATGCAGTGCGAGTACTTCGCTCTCGAGGGGTTGTCCGCACTCCTCGACACGATCCGCCGGGTGGCCGAGAGCGTGAACCCGGCGCTCGAGGTCGAGGGTATCCTGCGCACCATGTACGACCCGCGCAACAGCCTGACCAACGAGGTTTCCTCGCAGCTGCACGAACACTTCGGTGACCGGGTGTTCCGCACCGTGGTGCCGCGCAACGTCCGCCTCGCGGAGGCGCCCAGCCACGGCATGCCGGCGATGTATTACGACAAGTATTCCCGCGGGTCCCGGGCCTACCTGGCCCTGGCGGGAGAGATGATCCGCCGCGAGGAACGCCTCGCCGAAGCGGGAGGGCCTGACTGATGGCTGGCAGAAAAGCGCGCATGGGCCGGGGCCTCGATGCCCTGCTGTCGTCCTCCGCCGCGTCGTCGAAGCGCGAACCGGCCGCGGCCGGGGTGGACAGCGACGGCGAGCTGCGGGACGTTCCCGTCGACCTGATCCAGCGCGGCAAGTACCAGCCGCGCAAGGACATCGAGCCCGAGTCCCTGCAGGAGCTGGCCGACAGCATCAAGGCCCAGGGGCTCATGCAGCCCATCGTGATCCGGCCGATTTCCGACAAGCGCTACGAGATCATTGCCGGCGAGCGCCGCTGGCGCGCCGCCCAGCTCGCGGGGCTTGGCGAGATCCCCGCCCTGGTGCGCGATGTCACCGACGAGGCGGCCATTGCCATGGCCCTCATCGAGAACATCCAGCGCGAGGACCTGAACCCGATCGAGGAAGCGGTGGCACTGCAGCGGCTGCAGCGGGAATTCGATCTCACGCAGCAGGAAGTGGCCCAGGCCGTCGGCAAGTCGCGTTCGACCGTTGCCAACCTGCTGCGCCTGATGAGCCTGGAGCCCGAGGTACGGACTTTGCTCGAGCACGGCGACATCGATATGGGCCACGCGCGCTGCCTGCTGTCCCTGGCCGGTGCGGCGCAGTGCCAGGCGGCCCGCCAGGTAGCCGCGCGGGGTCTGTCCGTGCGCCAGGCCGAGGCCCTGGTCCGGCGCCTGCTGGCGGAAGCGGAACGCGGGCCGGAAGAGAAGCCGGCGCTCGACCCGGACATCCGCCGGCTCCAGGATGATCTTTCGGAGCGGCTGGGCACCCGGGTCCAGATCCAGCACGGCAAGGGTGGCAAGGGCAAGCTCGTGCTGTCCTACGGCAGCCTGGAGGAACTGGACGGTATCCTCGGCCACATCCAGTAGGTCGATAGGCACTATCTTCCTTCTTTATACACGGCTGTTTCAGGCATATCATGCGCCCGTGGGTCCTGTAGACCCCCACATGCTGTGCTTGCAGCTACGGTGACGGAAAATGCGTCGCCGGGTGTGCGCTCGCTCGGTTGATGGGCCCCCGCATACCCCCTATAATGCGCGCGCCCGAAACGAGGACCCACTTGCGTGGCTGACGGCAAAGGGGGAGCGAGCGGGACCGCGCCGACAGGGGCCAGGCTGAAGCCGCCACCGGTTTACCGCATCACGCTGGTCCAGCTGGCGGTCCTCGGTTTCCTGTCTATCGTGACCCTGGCGTTGGCGGATACCGCGACGACGGTGTCCCTGGTCGCCGGAGCCTGCTGCAGTGCCTTGCCGCAGGCCTGGTTCGCCGTGAAGATGTTCGGGCGCGGAGGGCGGCGCGGCGCCGAAGCGGCGGGCGTCGGGTACTCTGCAGCAGCGGGCAAGTTCCTCCTCAGCGCTGTGGGGTTTGCCCTGGTTTTCGCGCTGTTGCGGCCGGTGGTACCGCTGGCCGTTTTCGGCGGCTTTGCCGCCATGCTGCTCGTGCAGGTCGCGGGCGGCGTCACGCTACTGCGCCGCGGGCAGTCGGATCAGTAGCGGGACAGATAACCTCGGCGAACGACGATCAGAGAGTGATTGGCATGGCAGGCGAGACACAGACCGTATCCGGGTACATCGTCCACCATCTGACGAACCTCACCTATGGCAAGCTGCCGGCAGGCTATGAACGCCATGACGGCAGCATCGTCGGTGAAGGCGGCGCCTGGGTCATGGCCCATGGCGGCGAGGAAGCCGCGGCCATGGGCTTTACGGCCGTTCACGTGGATTCCATGGTCTGGTCCCTGGGCCTCGGGGTTTTCTTCTGCTGGTTTTTCCACCGCATGGCGAAGCGGGCCAGTGCCGAGACGCCCAGCGGTGCCCTCAACGCGGTGGAGATGATCGTGGGCTTCGTCGACAACACGGTGCGGGACACCTTCCACGGGCGCAATCCACTCATTGCGCCCCTCGCCCTGACCGTTTTCGTCTGGGTGTTCCTGATGAATCTCATGGACCTCGTTCCCGTCGACCTGGTGCCCCACACCCTGGCGCTGCTCGGTGTCGAGTACCAGAAGATCGTGCCGTCCACGGATCCGAACATCACTTTCGGCCTGTCCATCGGCGTCCTGTTGCTGATCCTGTACTACTCGATCAAGGTCAAGGGCTTCGGCTTCGCGCGCGAGCTGGCCATGAACCCGTTCAACCACTGGCTGCTCATTCCCGTGAACCTGTTCATGGAAATCGTCGGGCTGTTGGCGAAACCCTTCTCCCTCGCCCTGCGACTGTTCGGCAACATGTATGCTGGCGAGATGATCTTCATCCTGATCGCAGCGCTGTTTAGTGCCGGTGTGGCCTGGATGCTACCCGCCGGCCTGTTGCAGATCGGCTGGGCGATCTTCCACATTCTTATCATCACCCTGCAGGCCTTCATATTCATGGTGCTGACGATCGTCTACCTGAGCATGGCCCACGAAGATCACTGACCCCCCTTAACCTTTGGTAATCAACTGCTAGGAGAAACACATGGAACTCGTTCTCATCGCCGCTGCGATCATGATCAGCTTTGGTGGCCTCGGCGCCGCTATCGGTATCGGTATGCTCGGCGGCAAGCTTATCGAGGGCTCCGCCCGTCAGCCTGAGCTCGCCCCGAAGCTGCAGGTCACCTTCTTCCTCGGCGCCGGCCTCGTGGACGCCATCCCGATTATCGGCGTCGGCCTTGCCATGTATCTCATCTTCGTCGTTGCGCCGGGCATGGCCTGAAGCCTTCACCCTGGAAGCAATGACGCGCAGGGCCGCCGCTCGGGCGGTCCTGCCACAGCAGTGAGGAGCACGGCGTGAATATCAACCTTACGCTCATCGGACAGGCAATCGCTTTCTTCGGCTTCGTGTGGTTCTGCATGAAGTATGTGTGGCCGCCCCTGGTCGCCGCCATGGCAGAGCGCGAGAAGAAAATAGCCGAAGGACTGGCCGCCGCGGATCGTGCGAACCGCGACCTTGAGATCGCCCAGCAGAAAGCTCTCGAGCGCCTCAAGGAGGCGAAGCAGGAAGCGGCGGGCATCGTCGATTCCGCCAACCGGCGAGCCACCCAGATTATCGAGGAAGCCAAGGACACGGCGCGGCTCGAAGCAGAGCGGGTCAAGGCGGCGGCGCAGGCCGAAATCGACCAGGAAGCCAATCGCGCCCGGGAACAGCTGCGCGCGCAGGTCGCCATGCTCTCCGTGGCCGGCGCCGAGAAGATACTGGGAGCTGCCATTGACCAGCAGGCGCACGCGCAGCTGGTCGATGAGCTCGCTGCAGAGCTTTGACGAGAGGTCGCGATGGCTGAACCAACAACGCTGGCACGTCCCTACGCGAGAGCGGCCTTCGAGTACGCGAGCGAGAAGGGCGAGCTGGACCGCTGGCAGGAACAGCTCGCGGTAGCGGCGGGCGTTTCTGTCGACCCGCGGGTCCGGGCGCTCCTGGATGATCCGTCGCTGACGGCGTCAGAGCAGGGCGAGCGGTTCCTTGCCCTGCTCGGAGACAGCGCGAGCGAGCCGCTGCGGAACTATCTCGAGCTGATGGCGGCGAACCGGCGTCTGCTGCTGCTGCCGCAGGTCCTCCAGCAATTCGAGGCGCTGAAGGCCGAGCGCGAGCGCGTGATCGAGGTAGAGGTCATTTCTGCGTTCGACCTGCCGGAGGACGTGAGCGAGCGCATCGCCGCCGCCCTCGGCAAGCGCCTGCAGCGAGAAGTCCTCGTGAGCCGTGCAACGGATGCATCGCTGCTGGGGGGTGTATTGATACGGGCCGGCGATACGGTCATCGATGGCTCCGTGCGCGGCCGGCTGAGCAGGCTGGCCGACGCACTGACAAACTGAATTCGAGGAAGCGATCATGCAGCAACTCAATCCCGCGGAAATCAGCGATATCATCCGGCAGCGCATCGATCAGCTCGATGTCAGCACCGAGGCCCGCAACGAGGGCACGGTCGTTTCCGTGACCGACGGCATCATCCGCATTCACGGCCTCGAGGACGTGATGTACGGCGAGATGATCGAGTTCGACGGCGGCCTCTACGGCATGGCCCTGAACCTCGAGCGCGACTCGGTCGGCGCCGTGATCCTGGGTGACTACAAGGGGCTCGCGGAAGGCCAGTCGTGCCGCTGTACCGGCCGGATCCTGGAGGTACCGGTCGGGCCGGAGCTGCAGGGCCGCGTCGTCGACGCCCTCGGCAACCCGATCGACGGCAAGGGTCCGATCGAAGCGACGATGACGGACGCTCTGGAGAAAGTCGCGCCGGGCGTTATCGCCCGCCAGTCCGTCGACCAGCCGGTGCAGATCGGCCTCAAGGCCATCGACGCCATGGTCCCCATCGGCCGCGGCCAGCGCGAGCTGATCATCGGCGACCGCCAGATCGGCAAGACCGCCATCGCCGTCGACGCGATCATCAATCAGAAGGGGACCGGCATCAAGTGTATCTATGTCGCCGTCGGCCAGAAGGCCTCCTCGGTCGCCGCCGTGGTGCGCAAGCTCGAGGAGCACGGCGCCATGGAGCACACGATCGTGGTCGCCGCGACCGCCTCGGACCCGGCCGCCATGCAGTACCTGGCGCCCTTTGCCGGGTGCACCATGGGCGAATATTACCGGGATCGCGGCGAAGACGCGCTGATCATCTACGATGACCTCACCAAGCAGGCCTGGGCCTACCGCCAGATCTCCCTGCTGCTGCGCCGCCCGCCGGGTCGCGAAGCCTACCCCGGCGACGTGTTCTACCTGCACTCGCGGCTGCTGGAACGCGCCGCGCGGGTCAACGCCGACTACGTCGAGCAGTTCACCCAGGGCGAGGTCAAGGGAAAGACCGGTTCCCTCACCGCCCTGCCGGTGATCGAGACCCAGGCCGGTGACGTGTCCGCTTTCGTACCGACGAACGTGATCTCCATCACCGACGGCCAGATTTTCCTCGAGACCGACATGTTCAACGCCGGCATCCGCCCGGCCATGAACGCCGGTATCTCTGTATCCCGGGTCGGTGGTTCGGCGCAGACGAAGATCATGAAGAAGCTCTCCGGCGGCGTGCGCACGGCCCTGGCGCAGTACCGTGAGCTGGCGGCGTTCTCGCAGTTCGCCTCGGACCTGGACGAGGCCACCAAGGCGCAGCTGGACCACGGTGAGCGGGTCACCGAGCTCATGAAGCAGAAGCAGTACTCGCCGCAGAGCATCGCCGAGATGGGACTCATGCTCTATGCCGCGAACGAGGGCTTCCTGAAGGATGTGGAAGTCGACAAGATCGGCGCCTTCGAGGATGCGCTCCTGGCCTACATGCACGCCGAGCACGGCGAGCTTATGGGCAAGGTGGTCGAGACCGGCGCGTGGGACGACGAGATCGAGGGTGCCTTCAAGGGCGCCATCGAGTCCTTCAAGTCGACGCAAACCTGGTAAGCCCCGGAGGCCCCGATGGCAGTCGGTAAGGAAATCCGCACCAAGATCTCGAGCATCCAGAGCACGCAGAAGATCACCAGCGCCATGGAAATGGTCGCGGCGAGCAAGATGCGCAAGGCCCAGGATCGCATGGAGGTCGGCAAACCCTACGCCCGGCGTATGCGCGACGTGGTCGGGCACCTGGCCAACTCGGCGCCGGAGTACCGCCACGTCTACATGGAAGAGCGCGAGCCGAAGCGCGTCGGCTTCATCATCGTGGCCACGGACCGCGGCCTTTGCGGCGGTCTGAATATCAACCTGTTCAAGGCGACGATCCGCGCCATGAAAGCCTGGGACGACCAGGGCTGCGGGATCGACCTGTCGCTCATCGGTGCCAAGGCGGCGGCGTTTTTCAACAGCTACGGCGGCAATGTCGTGGCAGCGATCCGCGACATCGGCGAAGAACCGGCCCTCGAGGATCTCATCGGCGGCGTCAAGACCATGCTCGACGCCTACGCCGAGGGGCGCATCGACCGCCTGTTCCTCGTCAGCAACGAGTTCGTCAATACCATGACGCAGACGCCGACGGTGGAGCAGCTCCTGCCGCTGCCCGCGGATGACAGTGAAGAGATGAAGCACCACTGGGACTACATCTACGAGCCCGATGCCCGGGAGCTTCTCGATCGGCTGATGGTCCGCTACGTCGAGTCGCAGATCTACCAGGCGGTGGTGGAAAACGGGGCCTGCGAGCAGGCGGCGCGCATGCTGGCCATGAAGAACGCGACCGACAATGCCGGCGAGATCATTGACGACCTGCAACTGATCTACAACAAGGCCCGCCAGGCGGCCATTACCCAGGAGCTCTCGGAGATCGTGAGCGGCGCTGCAGCCATCAGCTAGCGCCCCCGGTCACCCCGAGCCAGGCAATCTTTCAGAGACAGAGGATCCGGACATGAGTAGCGGACGAGTCGTTCAAATCATCGGCGCGGTCATCGACGTGGAGTTCCCGCGCGACAGCGTCCCCAAGGTCTACGATGCGCTGACGGTCACCGAGAAGGGGCTGACCCTCGAGGTGCAGCAGCAGCTGGGGGACGGCGTCGTGCGCACCATCGCCATGGGCTCTTCGGAAGGTGTCTCGCGCGGGCTGGCCGTCGACAACAGCGGCGCACCGATCTCTGTCCCCGTAGGCGCGGAGACGCTCGGCCGCATCATGGACGTACTCGGCAACCCCATCGACGAGCGCGGCGCGATCGGCGAGCAGGAGCGCGCCGCGATACACCGCGAGGCGCCCAGCTACGAGGAACTCGCCGCCTCCAGCGAGCTGCTGGAAACGGGCATCAAGGTCATCGACCTGGTCTGCCCCTTCGCCAAGGGCGGCAAGGTCGGCCTCTTCGGCGGCGCCGGCGTGGGCAAGACCGTGAACATGATGGAGCTCATCAACAACATCGCCATCCAGCACTCCGGCCTCTCCGTCTTCGCCGGTGTCGGCGAGCGGACCCGGGAAGGTAACGACTTCTACTACGAGATGCAGGAGTCGAAGGTCGTGGACATCGAGAACCCGGCCAACTCCAAGGTGGCGATGGTCTACGGCCAGATGAACGAGCCGCCGGGCAACCGCCTGCGCGTGGCCCTGACCGGCCTGACCATGGCGGAGAAGTTCCGCGACGAGGGCCGCGATGTCCTCCTGTTCATCGACAATATCTACCGCTACACGCTCGCCGGCACCGAGGTGTCCGCGCTGCTGGGGCGCATGCCCTCGGCGGTTGGCTACCAGCCGACCCTGGCCGAGGAAATGGGCGTGCTGCAGGAGCGGATCACCTCCACCAAGGTCGGCTCCATCACCTCCATCCAGGCCGTGTACGTACCCGCGGACGACCTCACGGATCCGTCCCCGGCCACGACCTTCGCCCACCTCGACTCCACGGTGGTGCTGTCCCGGGATATCGCGGCAAAGGGTATCTATCCGGCCGTGGACCCGCTGGACTCCACTTCCCGCCAGCTCGACCCCCTGCTTATCGGCGCCGAGCATTATGAGACGGCGCGTGGCGTCCAGAACGTGCTGCAGCGTTACAAGGAGCTCAAGGACATCATTGCTATCCTGGGCATGGACGAGCTGTCCGAGGAAGACAAGCTGACGGTGGCACGCGCGCGGAAGATTGAACGCTTCCTGTCCCAGCCCTTCCACGTGGCCGAGATCTTCACCGGTGCGCCGGGCAAGTACGTGTCGCTGAAGGATACGATCTCGAGCTTCAAGGCGATCCTTGCCGGCGAGTATGATGACCTCCCGGAGCAGGCCTTCTATATGGTCGGCACCATCGAGGAAGCCGTCGAGAAGGCGAAGAACCTGTAAGGTCAGCGAGGGCCGCACATGGCTATGACAATTCACTGCGACATCGTCAGCGCGGAAGAGGGCATTTTCTCCGGGCTGGTGGAGTCCCTGGTCGCCACCGGCGAGCTGGGCGAGCTGGGGATCAACTACGGTCACGCGCCGCTGTTGACCGCCCTCCGCCCCGGCCCTGTGCGTATCGTCACCCAGCACGGTGACGAAGAGGTCTACTATGTTTCCGGCGGTTTTCTCGAGGTGCAGCCCGGGGTCGTGACGATCCTCGCCGATACGGCCCTGCGCGCCGATGACGTCGACGAGGCAGCCGCCGAAGAGGCACGTCGCGAAGCGGTACAGACCCTGACCAACCAGTCCGGCGACTTCGATTACGGCCGCGCCTCCGCTCAGCTCGCCGAGGCCGCCGCCCAGCTGGCAACGCTGCGCAAAATGCGCAATCGCGCCGGCCGCGGCTGACCCCGCCCTCGCCGCCCTCCCGGGGCGGCGCTCCCCTTCCCTTCCTTCTCCCACCCGACCGCGAGAGCGTGGCCGACCGGGCGGAAAAGGTTACACACCGGCTCCTTCTCGTCATCAAGTCCTGAGCACTCTGTGACTCAGTGCACGGTCCGGTGCTTTGCCGGACCGCTGTGCCGTTGTTTTGCCGACGTGTACCGCTAAGATGAAGACCTCTCGAACCGGTCCGGTCGCGAGCCGGGAAACAGGGTATCGCCATGAGCCTCACTGTCGTCATTCTCGCCGCTGGCCAGGGCAAGCGCATGCGCTCATCCCGGCCCAAGGTACTGCACCCCGTCGCCGGCCGCCCCATGCTCGCCCATGTGCTCGACCTTGCCCGCCGTCTCGAACCGGTGCGCATCTGCGTGGTTGTCGGCCACGGTGGCGACGCGGTACGCGACGCCCTCGCGGCGGACGACGTCGAGTGGGTCGAGCAGCGCGAGCAGCTTGGTACCGGGCACGCGGTGCTGCAGGCCCTGCCGCAGGTGCGGGAGGACGACGGCCAGGTACTGGTGCTCTATGGCGATGTGCCGCTGCTGCCCGATGCGCCCGTGCGCGAGCTGGTGGCGGCAGGTACCGCCCTGCTCACGGCGCGCGTCGCGGACCCCGCCGGTTATGGCCGCATCCGCCGCGATGCGGCCGGCGCCTTCCGCGGCGTCGTCGAGGACAGGGACGCGAGCGATGAGGAGCGGGCCATCGACGAGATCAATACCGGTGTCCTCGCCATTCATGCGGCACTGCTCCGCCGCTACCTGCCCGCGGTCTCCAATGACAACGCTCAGGGCGAGTACTACCTGCCCGAGGTGCTGCCCCTGGCCATGGCCGACGGCCAGGTCGTGCACACCGTCTGCACCGGCGACAGCGGCGCCGTGCTGGGGATCAATGACCGGCTTCAGCTGGCGAGCGCCGAGCGCGAGTTCCAGCGCCGCTGCGCGGAAGCGCTGCTGCGCGAGGACGTCACCCTGGCGGACCCGGCCCGCCTCGACGTGCGCGGCAGCCTGCGCTGCGGCCGCGATGTCTTCATCGACGTGGGCGTGGTCGTGGAAGGAGACGTCACCCTCGGCGACGGCGTGCGCGTCGGCCCCTATTGCGTGCTGCGCGACGTCAGCGTCGAGGCGGGCAGCGAACTGCATCCCTTCAGTCACCTCGACGGCGCCCGGGTCGGTGCCGACTGCAGTGTCGGGCCCTACGCGCGCCTGCGCCCGGGCACGGTGCTGGCCGACCGGTCCCGGGTGGGCAACTTCGTCGAAACGAAGAAGGCAGCAATCGGTGCAGGCAGCAAGGTCAACCACCTGAGCTACGTGGGTGACGCGACCCTCGGTGCGGGTGTCAACGTCGGCGCCGGCACGATTACCTGCAACTACGACGGCGTCGCCAAGCATCACACGACCCTCGGCGACGACGTTTTCATCGGTTCCAACAGCACCCTGGTCGCGCCGCTCGCCGTCGCCAACGGGGGTTTCGTCGCCGCCGGCTCAACGGTGACCCGCGATGTCGGCGAGGACCAGCTCGCCGTGGGCCGCGGCCGGCAGCGAAACATCGATGGCTGGCACCGCCCCGGCGCCGCCGGCCCGGACGGCAAGGGAGGGCACTAATCGTGTGTGGCATCGTGGCGGCGGCCGCCCGCCGGGAAGTATCGGAGATCCTCCTCGAGGGGCTCAGGCGCCTGGAATACCGCGGCTATGACTCAGCGGGCATGGCCCTGGTCGACAACGAGGGGCAGCTGCAGCTGCACAAGGTACAGGGCAAGGTCGCGCGCCTCGAGGAGGCCCAGGCCCTGGACCCGATCCTCGGCTGCACGGGCCTGGCCCACACGCGCTGGGCGACGCACGGGCCGCCGGCGGCGGTCAACGCGCATCCCCATGTCTCCAGCGAGAGGGTCGCGCTCGTCCACAACGGCATCATCGAGAATCACGAGGAACTGCGCGAAGAGCTGGCCGCGGCAGGCTACGATTGCGTCTCCGCCACGGACTCGGAAGTGGTGGCCCACCTGCTGCATCGCGCCCTCGCCGGCGGCGACAGCCTCTTCGATGCGCTGCGCACCACCGTTGGCCGGCTGCGTGGCGCCTATGCCATCGCCGCCGTCGACAGGGAGCACCCCGGTACGGTGGTTGCTGCCCGCGAGGGCAGCCCGCTGGTGCTCGGCGTCGGCATCGGCGAGAACTTCCTCGCCTCCGATACGCTGGCCCTGCGCCAGGTGACGGACCGCTTCATCTATCTCGAGGAAGGGGACGTGGTCGAACTCACCGCCGCCTCCCTGCGCGTCGTCGCCGCCGATGGCTTCGCCGTCGAGCGGCCGGTCAAGCGCATCGCCAGCGGCATCGAGACCGTGGATCTCGGCGACTACGAGCACTACATGCTCAAGGAGATCCACGAGCAGCCCCAGGCACTGGCCGCGACCTTCACTGCGGGTGACGGCGGCTCGATCCACGACGCGGTTTTCGGTGAGGGTGCCGCCGCGGCCTTCGACCGGACCCGGGCCGTGCAGATCGTGGCCTGCGGAACGAGCTACCACGCGGGGCTCGTGGCCCGCTACTGGCTGGAGGAGCTGGCCGGCATGCCCTGCCAGGTCGAGGTCGCCTCGGAATTCCGCTACCGGCAGCGGGTGCAGCACCCGGACACGCTGCTGGTGACCGTGTCCCAGTCCGGGGAGACAGCGGACACGCTGGCGGCGCTGCGCCACGCGGCTCCCGGCGAGTTCATCGCCAGCCTCGTGATCGCCAACGTCGACAACAGCTCGCTGGTGCGCGAAAGCGATCTCAAGTTCCTGACCCGGGCCGGCACCGAGATCGGCGTGGCCTCCACCAAGGCCTTTACCACCCAGCTCGTCGCGCTGCTCATGCTCACGATCGCCCTCGGCCGGCGCCGGGGTATGGCCGAGGTGCAGCAGCAGGCGCTCATCGACGGCCTGCGCGCCCTGCCGGACCTGGTCGAGCAGGTACTTGCGCTGGACAGTGCCATCGAGGGGCTCGCCGGGGCTTTCATCCAGAAGCATCACGCCCTGTTCCTGGGCCGTGGCATCGAGTACCCGATTGCCCTGGAAGGGGCCCTCAAGCTCAAGGAAATCTCCTACATCCACGCCGAGGCCTACCCCGCCGGCGAACTCAAGCACGGGCCGCTGGCGCTGGTGGACGCGGACATGCCCGTGGTCGCCGTGGCGCCCACGGACGACCTGCTGGACAAGCTCAAGTCAAACCTGGAGGAGGTCCGCTCCCGCGGCGGCGAGCTGTACGTGTTCGCCGATGGCAATGCCGGCTTCAGCGATGCGCCCGGCA
Organism: Pseudohaliea sp.; assembly: GCF_054552115.1. Lineage (NCBI taxonomy): Bacteria > Pseudomonadati > Pseudomonadota > Gammaproteobacteria > Cellvibrionales > Halieaceae > Pseudohaliea > Pseudohaliea sp. Next base: position 57,881 of record NZ_JBTOLW010000013.1, read on the forward strand.
TCCACGTCCTGCCCATGCCCCACGCCCCGTCGGTGCTGAACCCGATCATCTACACGGTCGCCCTGCAGCTGCTGGCTTACCACGTCGCCGTGCACAAGGGCACGGACGTCGACAAGCCGCGCAACCTGGCCAAGTCCGTTACCGTGGAGTAGGGCTCGCGGGCTGCGCCGCATCCGGCGCAGCGGCCGGGAGGTTCGTCATGACAGAGAACGGCAGCTAGGCGCAGTTCGCGATCGCCCTCGCTGTGTTCGTGCTCGCCCACGTCGTCCCCGCGCGCCCGCCGGTGCGCGCCCGGCGTGGCGGGCGTGCAACGCCATCCGCTGCTGTTCGCCTTCCCGCTCTGGGCCCTGGCTCATATCCCGCCGAACGGCGAGCTGGCCACCGCGCTGTTCTTCGCCGCCATGGCGGTCTTCTGCCTCGTCGGTATGCGCGCCCTGGACCGCAAGCGACAGCGCAGCTGCCGGGCGAGCGCTTGCGGAGCGCACCCGGGAGAATGCCCAGGGTGAGTACGAGGCGGCCGCCGGTCCGAATGGTGGCGGCGAGGACGTGGACAATGAGGGCGGTCGTGTACATGGTGGCTCTTCCCAAAATGGTAAGCCGAATGCTACTTTGAGGTCTCGCACCGGTCGCCACGTCCGTCAACGACACCGCGAGGAATAGCCAGTCATGACAGGCGAACCCATGAGGCAGCTTTTCGCCTACCCGTTCAGAATCTTCTTTCTGTCCGCGGCCCTGCTCGCGGCGCTGGCGGTACCGTGGTGGGCGGCGGCCGTGACCGGTGCGGTCCCCGCGTCGATGCACCCGGCCTGGCACGCGCACGAGCTACTCTACGGTTTCCTTTCCGCGGCCATCGCGGGCTTCCTGCTCACTGCCGTGTGCCGCTGGACCGACAGCGATCCGGTGGCCGGGCTGCCGCTCCTTGGGCTGTACGCGCTCTGGCTGTTGCCGCGCCTCGCCACTGCCGCCGGTGCCTCGCCGCTGTTCGTGCAGCTGGCGGACCTCGCTTTCCTGCCGCTGGTGATCCTCGCCGCGGCCCGGCCCATTGTGCGCGTGCGCCAGTGGCGCCAGCTGCCGCTGCTCGCCGCCCTCACCCTGTTCTGGCTGTGCGACCTCGCTTTCCACGGCAGTGGCGACGCGCGCTGGCTGCACGGCGGTCTGCTCCTCGGTGCCCTGCTCGTGGTCCTCGTGGGATCGCGGATCACCCCGGCGTTCTCCCGCAACTGGCTGCGCCAGCGCGGGGGTACGGCGGCCGACGTGGTCGACCCGGGCTGGCTGGCCTGGCCGCTCTACGGCGTTTTTCTTCTCCTGCTGGGCGGTGAGGCCTGGGCGATCCTCGCACCCGCGGGGCCGCCGGCGGCCCTGACTGCGGCCGTATCCCTGGCCGGCGCCGCACTGCTGTTGCTGCGGCTACTGCACTGGCGCGGCTGGCGCGTCTGGCGCGAGCCGCTGCTCTGGATTCTCCACCTCGGTGTGCTCTGTATCGTCCCCGGCCTCGTGCTGCGAGGCCTGGCCGCCCCGGGGCTCGTCGCCGACAGCGCCTGGCTGCACCTGCTCGGCGTTGGCGCCCTCGCCGTGACCATTCTCGGGGTCATGGCGCGAGTGTCCCTCGGGCACACCGGCCGTCCGCTGGTACTCGCCCGGGGCATGGTGGTGGCTTTCTCGCTGCTGCTGGCGGCGCTCGCCGCCCGCGTCGCCGCTGCCCTGGGGCTCCTGGGCTGGCAGCCGGCGGTGATCGGGAGTGCCCTGACCTGGTTCATGGCCTTCGCCCTGTACCTGTGGTACTACAGCGCGGTGCTCTGGAACCCTAGACCGGATGGAAGGCCTGGCTGATGCGTCTCACACAACACACGGACTATGCGCTGCGGACGCTGATCTATCTCGCCGTGTGCAGCGAGGACCGGGTGCGGGTGGCGGACATAGCCGGCGCCTATGATGTCTCCCACCACCACCTGACCAAGGTGGTGCAGAAGCTGCAGCGCTGTGGCTTCGTCGAGACGGCCCGGGGGCAGCAGGGGGGGGTCTCGCTGGCGCGGCCGCCCGAGGAGATCAACATCGGGGCCGTGGTCCGGCAGCTCGAGACCGTGGACCACCTCGTCGAGTGCTTCCACCCTGAGGGGCGCTGTGCAATCAAGGGTGCCTGTGCGCTGCCGCGGGCCCTGGCGCAGGCGGTCGAAGCCTTCATGAGCGAGCTCGACCGGCAGACACTGGCCGACATCTGCGCGATCAATACGGACGGACTCCGCGCCTCGCTGAAGCTGACCTGACGCTTCCGGGGTCGCCAGCCACTCACCCTCCACCCCTGCCAACGACCCTGCCGAAGCCGCTTTTCCAGCCCCGGGCCTGCGACAATCGGTCGCAGCCTTGGTAGTCTTTGATCTGCGTCAAAAAGGTCGCCTCGCAACCCGGGGACCTTCTGATAGCCTGTGTACTACTTTGACTGGCGGTGTTCCCGCAGCTTGCGCGCACCCCGCCCGGCATTGATCCAAAGGCCTTTTTCTGGGGGGAAATCAGAGATGCAATTCACACGCAAACTGCTCACGACCGTCGTCGGCGCTGCCTTCGGCGCCGGCCTGGCGAGCGCCAGCTTTGCCCAGGGCAAGCTGGATGAGGTGATGGCAGAGCGCGGGCTCACCGAGAAAGACGTGCTCGCTGCAGCAAAGACCTATACGCCCACGGGCGGTCGCGACGAGTACCTGGCGTTCAGCTCCGGTGGCCAGTCCGGCCAGGTTATGGTGTACGGGATTCCATCCATGCGGATTCTCAAGTACATCGGTGTGTTCACGCCCGAGCCGTGGCAGGGCTACGGCTTCGACGATGAGTCGAAGGCGGTCCTCGCTCAGGGCCGGGTCCGCGGCAAGGACATCAATTACGGCGACACGCACCACCCCGCTATCTCCGAGACCGACGGTGACTACGACGGCCGTTGGCTGTTCATCAACGACAAGGCTAACCCGCGTGTCGCCGTGGTCGACCTGCACGACTTCGAGACCAAGCAGATCGTCGTCAACCCGGTGTTCAAATCCCAGCACGGTGGTGCTTTCGTTACACCCAACACGGAGTATGTGATTACCGCGGCGCAGTACGCGGCGCCCTTCGGCAACGAGTTTGTCCCGCTGGGCGAGTTCAACGACGAGTACCGTGGCGGTATTACCTACTGGAAGTTTGATCGCGAGGCGGGGCGCATTGACGAGGAAGCCTCCTTTACCGTCGAGGCCCCGCCTTACAGCCAGGACCTTTCCGACGCCGGCAAGGGTCCGTCCGACGGCTGGTCCTTCACCAACTCTTTCTGCTCCGAGCGTTACGTGGGTGGTATCGAGCGCGGTCGCCCGCCCTTCGAGGCCGGGTGCTCCGCCAAGGACACGGATTTTCTACACGTGATCAACTGGAAGAAGGCCGAGGCGCTGTTCAAGGAGGGCAAGACCGTCAAGGTGAACGGCGGCAACATCCTGCCCATGGACGTCGCCGTGGAAGAGGGGGTCATGTTCCTCATCCCCGAGGTGAAGAGCCCGCACGGTGTCGACGTCACCCCCGATGGTAAGCACATTATCGTTTCCGGCAAACTGGATACGCACGCCTCGGTCTACAGCTTCGAGAAGATCCAGGCGGCCATCAAGGCCGGCAAGTTCGAGGCGAAGGACGAGTACGGCATCCCGATTATCGCCATGCAGGATGCGATCGCAGCGCAGGCGGAACTCGGCCTCGGCCCGTTGCACACGCAGTTTGACAGCCGCGAGTGCATCGCCTACACCTCCCTCTACGTCGACTCCATGGTCGCCAAGTGGGATTACTGCCAGGGCGAGGTGCTGGACAAGATCGCCATCCACTACAACGTCGGTCACCTTATGACCATGGAGGGTGACACGGTCTCCCCGGACGGCAAGTACCTGGTGGCGCTCAACAAGCTGGCTATCGACCGCTTCAACCCGGTGGGGCCCCTGCACCCGCAGAATCACCAGCTGATCGACATCAGCGGTGACAAGATGAAGCTGCTCTACGACATGCCGGTGCCGCTCGGCGAGCCTCACTACGTCGCCGCCATCAAGGCGGACAAGCTGCAGCCCGGGGTTCGCTACAAGTCCGGCTGGGACAGCCGCACGGACCAGCGCTCGGAGTTCGCCACCCGCGCCGGGCGGGAGCGCACGGAGCGCACCTGTGACGAGGACGGCAACTGCGTGACCGAGGTCTGGGGCACGGTGATCCGCTCCCATATCACGCCGGAAATCATCGACGCCCGCGTCGGCGACACGGTGAAGATCCACCTGACCAACCTCGAGCGGGCCCAGGACGAGACCCATGGCTTCGCCATGTACGGCCAGAACGTACAGCTGTCCATTGAGCCCGGCAAGACTGCGTCGGTGACCTTCACCGCAGACCAGGAAGGGGTCTTCCCCTACTACTGCACGGAGTTCTGCTCCGCGCTGCACCTGGAGATGCAGGGTTACCTGCTGGTTGCGCCCACGGACTACCAGGCCACCAGCGGCGGTATGTCGGAAGGCACGGCCTACACCAAGGCGGACTACGAGAAGCAGGTGAAGACAAACCTGGAGACCCAGGCGGTCATCGACCAGGTAGTCACCTACATCACCAGCCACAACTACAAGGACTTCCCGACGGTGGTCGCCCTGGTGGAAGACGCCACGGACCAGCTCACCCGCGCCCAGGGCGCCCGCGAGAAGTCCGAGGCTGCGGCGAAGCAGAGCGACTGGCAGAACGCTATGCTCTGGGCCAACCAGTGGTGGCAGTACCAGGTGAAGACAGCGGACCTCGGCCTGCGTGCCAAGAATGCTCTCGAAGAGTTCGGTGCCAAGAAGGTCAAGTGACCTCCGAGGTATCGCTGTAGCAACCGGCGGGGGGCAACGGCCCCCCGCGTTTTCTGTGCGGGCAGCGCGCCCGTGGCAAGGAGCTATACCCATGGTTAAGTCGAAACTAGCGATCGCGACGCTGCTCGCCGCCAGCGCAGCACTAACGGCGCCCGCCGCCCTGGCCCTGGACGGTGAGCAGCTCTACAAGACCAAGACCTGCGCCGCCTGCCATGGCAAGGATGGCGACAGCCCGATGATGCCGATCTACCCGAAAATTGCCGGGCAGAATGCGGCCTATGCCATCCAGCAGATGCAGGACATCAAGAGTGGCGCCCGGGCCAACGGCAACTCGGCGGCGATGAAGGGTGTCATGCACCTGGTCAGCGATGAGGAGATCGAGGCCATTGCAGAGTGGCTCGCCACCAAGGACTAACAGCCTCCGGCGGGCATCAGCGGCGCGTCTGTTGACGCTCGTCAAGGAAACTTTGGCCCCTGGCGGCTATCCTGTATTTGAAATGCCGGTATGGCCGCAAGGCGCTGCCCGGTGCAGCGGAATCGGCAAGAACAGCAACACCCGGAACAGCATGCAAAGCAGCACGTAAGACAGGATCAGGAGTCAGACCCATGCGTCCCTACAGAAACCCAGTCACCTTTGCAGCGGCGGCGCTGGCCCTCGCCCTCTCCGGATCGGCCCTGGCCGAGTGGAACGAGGGCGGCGGCGAGCAGGAGGCCGCCCTGAATCTCACCCCTGACCTCGAGAACGGCCGCGAGGTCTATGAAGTGTGTGCCGCCTGCCACCTGCCCGAGGGCTGGGGCATGGAGGACGGTACCTTTCCCCAGCTCGCCGGCCAGCATGCGGTGGTGAGTATCAAGCAGCTGGCGGATATCCGCGCCAAGAACCGCGACAACCCGACCATGTACCCCTTTGCCCTGGAGAAGTCCATCGGCGGCCCGCAGGCTATCGCCGACGTGGTGGCCTACATGGAGCAGCTGCCCATGAACCCCGATTGGGGCAAGGGCCCCTACAATGAGCTGTTCCCGCAGTACGCGAAGGGCAAGGAGCTCTACGAGGCAAACTGCGTGGAGTGCCACGGGGAAAACGGGATGGGCATTCCCGAAAAGTTCTACCCGCGCATCAACGGTCAGCACTATGAATACATGCTGCGGCAGTTCGAGTGGATCCGCGACGGCAAGCGCCGCAACGCCAACCCGGAGATGGTCGAGCAGATCGAGAACTTCACCGACGAGGACATGAAGGCGGTCATCAACTACGCCTCACGGCTGCCGGTGCCGGAGGAGGATCTGGCCGAATCTGCGGATTGGCGTAATCCCGACTTTGATTGATCCCCTCCCTCGCCCGGGTTCGCCCGGGCGTTTTTCTGCCAGAGAGCCACAACCATGAGCCAACCGATCACCCTGCGCCAGAACCTCCCGGTGCTCGGCCTGGGCGTTGTCGCCCTCGCCCTGTTGCTGGTGGTCTATTTCTCGCCCATCTGGTGGGTCTCCCTGAAGGCGCCCAACTACCCGGAAGAAGCCTTCCCGGACGGCGTGCGCATCGAGTTCCAGATGAACGGCGTCTTCAACGGCTGCAAGAAGGTCGAGAGTACCGAGATTCGCGAGGATATTGCCCTCGACTGTGTCCACGAGATGGATACGATCAACCACTACGTCGGCATGTACCCCATTGCCGCCGGCGGCGTGCTCGAGCGCGCTTTTTCGCCTTTTCTCGTCAGCATGCTCGGCGTGATGATCCTGGGCTTCGCCCTGCCCGGCCGTGGCCCCCGGGTCGCCGTGCTGACCATCGGCTTCGGGGCCATCGCCACCTGGATGTGGCTGACCTTCTTCACGGAGGGCGGCCTTGAGTACCAGAGCGCCGGCTACATCGAGGCCACGGTCAAATCCATGGACCAGGAAGCCGGTGAGATCGCCGAGCCCGCGGTGTCAGGTATCGTGGCCCGGCTTCGGGCCGAGATGGCCGAGGTCGAGGCGCGCCAGCGCGGCGAGGAAGTCGTGCAGGTGGAGCGCACAGAGAAACAGCGTTTCCTCGACGATCTCGAAACGTCCTATGCCAACGACCGACGCCGCCTGGGCGCCGATGAGCTCGCGCCCTGGGATGGCAGCGGGCAGCAGATGCTGCTGTGGCACTACGAGCAGACCCTCGGTCGTTATTTCAACAACCCGGAAGAGATCAAGCCCATGGTCTCGGCCATCGGCACGACGCTCTACGTGGTGTTCTACGGCATCCTTGCCGCCATGATCGCGATGGTGGTCGGCGCGGCATTCAACGTCCGGCCGCTGGTCTGGGTGCTCGCCCTGGCGCCGGCGCTGTTGCCGGTGATCTTCATCCTCGACTACTCGGCCTGGCTCTGGTGGTACGGGCACAACCTGAACCCGATGGGGGCCTTCTCCGTGAAGCCCTTCATGCCCACGGTCTTCGGTGACGGCAAGGTGGCGCAGTTCTCGACCCATTCCTATCCGTCCATCGGCTTCGGCATCATGCTCGCCCTGAGCGTCGTGATGGGCGCCATGATGATCCTGCGGCGCAAGCAGCTGAACCGTGCGGCCCGGGCCGCCTGAGCGCCCGTGGGCGCGCACTGGCAAAGAGCGGCGATCGCCGCGGTTTCCCTGGCGACGCTGGTTGCCGGGGAGCTGCGCGCGGAAGCGCTCGCGCCGTTCCAGGCGCTCGTGGACGCTGCCGCCGTCGACAGTACGCTGAAGCCGCCCGCCGGCCGTTATGCGGGCCCGGTGGTAGTCGACAAGCCGCTGATCATCGACGGCAGCAATGGCGTTACCATCGACGGCGGTGGCAACGGCTCTGTGGTGGTGCTGAAGACCGACGGCGCCACTCTGCGCAACCTGCGCCTGGTCAACTCGGGTAACTCCCACAATGACATCGATGCGGCGGTGCAGGTTCGCGGCAACTTCAACTACGTGATCGACAACGAGATCGACGACTGCCTCTTCGGTGTCGACCTGCAGCAATCGGAATTCAACGTGGTGCGCGGCAACCGCATCCGCTCCAAGGACGTGGATCTTGGCGTGCGCGGCGACGCCATCCGCCTCTGGTACAGCTTCGACAATCGCGTCGAGGACAACGTCATCAGCCGCTCCCGGGACGTGGTGGTCTGGTACTCGAAGGACAACGTCATCAGCGGCAACCGTTCGAGCGGCGGGCGCTACTCCCTGCACTTCATGTACTCACAGTACAACCTGGTCGAGAACAACGACTTCCGCGGTAACTCCGTGGGTATCTTTCTCATGTACAGCGACAGCGTCACCATCCGCGGCAATCACATCTCCCATGCCGTGGGCGCCGCCGGCGTCGGCATCGGCTTCAAGGAGACCAGCGACGTCGATATCGTCGACAACGAGATTCTCTATTCGGCCACGGGGCTGCACCTCGATGTCTCGCCCTACCAGCCAGACACCACGAACCGCATCCGCGGCAACCTTATCGCCTACAACGGCATCGGCATCCAGTTCCTCAACGACTGGAAGGGCAACGTGTTCAGTGACAACCTCCTCAAGGGCAACCTCACCCAGGTCGCCGTGCTGGGTGGCGACACCGCCCGGCGCAATGACTGGGCGGGCAACTACTGGGACGACTACGCGGGCTTTGATCGCGATGGCGACGGCGTGGGCGACACGTCCTACGACAAGTATGCCTATGCGGACCGGCTGTGGATGGACGTGCCCTCGGCGCGCTTCTTCAAGGGCACGCCGATGCTGGAGGTGCTCGACTTCCTGGAGCGGCTGGCACCCTTTTCAGCGCCGGCGCTGCTCCTTCGCGACGAGAAGCCGCTGATGCAGGCGGCATTCCGCGGCGACGCCGATGACGTGCGCGGTGAAGCGGAGCCCGTGACGGAAGAAGCTGCACCCGGGGAAAATGCCCTGGAACAACTCCGGCGCTCGCTGGAGCAGGATTGAAGGACCATGAGCAAGACAAGCAACAAGCGGCCGAAAAGCCCCCGCCAGCGCGAGAAGACGCGGCGGGAATTCATCGCCTCGACGGCGCTGGCCGGCGGTGCCACTCTCATAGCCCTGGCGGGCCTCGCGCCCGTGGCCGGCGGCGGCACCCACCGGCTTCGGCCCCCGGGTGCCCTCAAGGATGCCCAGCTCGACGAGGACGATTTCCTCGCCGCCTGCATCAAGTGCGGCCAGTGCGTGCAGGTCTGCCCGGTGGAGGCGATCAAGCTCGCAGACATCACTGACGGCGCCGGCGTGGGCGTGCCCTACATCGAGGCCCGGGACCAGGCCTGCGACTTCTCCTGTGACGGGCTCCAGTGCGTGCTGGCCTGTCCGACCGGCGCACTGACGCACGATCTCGACTACCCTGCCGATACGCGCATGGGCTTTGCCCGCGTCGTCCGCCCGGACGCCTGTCTCGCCGGCCAGGGCAAGGGGTTCAAGGGCCTGGCCCGCGGCCCGGACTTCGAAGGCACGCTGCGCTACGATGAGATCGATCGCTGGAACCCGATCCCCGTTGCCGAGCACCCCTACGACCTGGAGCTCTGCGACCTCTGCGTGCGCCAGTGCCCCATCGAGATCCGCATCGCCCAGTGCGCCGAGGGCGCGCCGCCCTCCGGGGACCCGAACCAGTGCCCGCCGCAGCACGCGATCTCCCTGGAGCCCGTTGACGGCGACGGCCGCATGCTGCCGGTGATCGGCGAAGGCTGCGTCGGCTGCGGCGTCTGCGAAATGATCTGCCCGGTGGAACCGGCGGTGATCGTCATCGATGTCGATAAGACTGCCGATACCATCAGCGCCATCAACCTGTAGCAGGAGGGAATATGAACCGCTTTGTCGAATCCCTCCGCCAGCTCTTCGGCGCCGAGCCGCGACGGCCGGGCCGCGAGGACCTGAAGCCCGAAGTCGTGCGCATCTATGACGAGAAGCGCCAGCACAAGCTGACGAAAGAGGAGCTCGAGGCCAACGTCGCCGCCCATGAGCAAAGCGCCAAGCGGCACAAGTGGCGCAACCGGCGCTGGGCCGTGCTGATCGCCGTGAACCTGCTCTTCGTGCTGTCCTTCCAGCTCGACGTGCAGCTCGTTGAAGGCTCGCTCACCGCCTCGCGTGTGCTCGGCTTCCACATGGCCGACCTGAACGCGGCGCTGCAGATCATGCTGGCCTACAAGCACGTGGTGCTGAACCTGCTCATCGGCACGGCCACGGTGTTCCTGCTCTGGCTGCTTCTCGGCGGGCGTTCTTTCTGCTCCTGGGTCTGCCCCTATCACTTCGTCGCCGAGCTCACCGAGAAAATCCACCTGAAGCTCGTGGACAAGAAGCTCATCAAGGGCCGCAGCTTTCACCGGGGCGTGCGCACGGTGTTCTACGTGATCTTCGCGCTGCTCGCTCTCGCCACGGGTTACACGGTGTTCGAGACGATTTCGCCCACGGGTATTCTCAGCCGGGCCATCATCTACGGGCCGACGCTGGCCCTGCTCTGGGTGTTCTTCCTGCTGCTGTTCGAGATCTTCGTGTCCCGGCGTGCCTGGTGTCGCTACGTCTGCCCCATCGGCCTCACCTACGGCATCGTCGGCAGCGTGTCGCCGGTGCGGGTGAGCTACAACATGGTCAACTGCAAGCACGAGGGCGACTGCCGCAAGGTATGCCTGGTGCCGCACGTGCTCGATGTGACGATCCGCAACCGGTCCACGGACATCGACGTGCCCCTGGGACCCGACTGCACCCGCTGCGGCCTGTGCGTGGATGTCTGCCCGACCAACTCCCTCAACTTTGAATTCGCCGGATCGAAGAAACTTGACTGAAACGACCCCGATGATCGCCGTCCGGCAGCTTCGCAAGCGGCTGGGCCGGCGCGCCGTGCTGCAGGGCCTGGACGTCGAGGTGGCGCGCGGTGAGCGCGTGGCGCTGATCGGCTCCAACGGTGCCGGCAAGACGACGCTCATCCGCTGCCTCCTCGGTGAGTATCACTACAGCGGCAGCGTGGCCGTGGCCGGCTGCGACCCGCAGCGCGAGCGCACGGCGGTGCTCGGCCGCATCGGCTTCGTGCCGCAGCTGCCGCCGCCCCTGCGCATGCCGGTAGAGCAGCTGGTGCGCTACGTCGCGGCGGTGAGCGGTGCCGACCCGCAACGCATCAAGGCCGTCGCGGGTCGTCTCGGCTTCGAGCCGGACCGCTTCCGCCACCAGCCCTTCGTCCGGCTGTCCGGCGGGCAGAAGCAGAAGCTCCTCATTGCCGCGGCGCTGGGCCGGGACGTTGACCTGCTGGTCATGGACGAGCCCGCCGCGAACCTCGACCCGGAGGCCCGGGCCGTGTTCTTCGACTTGCTCGCCGCTCGCCAGGATGACGCGGCCATGCTTATCTCCAGCCACCGCCTCGACGAGGTCGCGGCGCTGGTGAACCGCGTCCTGGAACTGGACCAGGGTAGGGTGGTGCTCGACGACCGGGTGGCCGACGATGTGGACCTCGGCGTCCGCCTCGCCTGCGAGCTGAGCCTCGCCCGCCCCGAGGCCGCCTTCGCCAACGCACTGGCTCCCTGGGGCTTTCGCGACAGGGGCGATGGCCTGCGCTGGCAGGGCACCATCGCCGGCGCCGACCGGCTGCGTTTCCTCGGGGTGCTCTCGCGCTATGCCGGCCTGCTCGAACACGTGGAACTGGGGCGGCAAAGCGACAGCGACGCCACGACGGCCCGCCCGGGGAGCGCGATAAAGGGAGCGACCTCATGAAAGCCCTGTGCAACCTGCGGCGTACTGCGGCCGCACTGCTGGCTCTGCTTTTCCTCGCCGCCTGCAGTGGCGATCCGGGCACCGGGCCCGTCGAGGTGACCTGGGACCGGGACCCGTGCACGCGCTGCGGCATGGTGCTCTCGGACCGCGGCCATGCGGCGCAGGTGCGCATCCTCGGTGCCGGCGGTCGCGACGCGGTCGAGCTGTTCGACGACCTCGGCTGCGCCGTGGTCTGGCTTGATAAGGAGGGTCTTGCGGATGACGCGATCGAACTGTGGGTCGCGGACCATCGCGCCGGCGGCTGGCTCGATGCCTTCAATGCTCACTACGTGCTCGGCAACCCCACGCCCATGCAGTACGGCGTGAGCGCCCAGGCGTCGGCCGGTGCGGACACTATCGACTTCGAGGCCGCGCGCGAGCATATCCGCCGCGTGGAGCGCGAGACCAACATCCACGGCGGCAATCTCGACAATGCCCGCGGCCAGGACAGCACCGACGGCCAGAACAGCACCCCTGCACACCATCATCACGGCGCCATGGGCGGGACCAGCGCCGGGGAGGACGACGCCGGATGAGAATGCTGGCCCTCACTGCCTGGACGGACATCCTCGAGTCCCTGCGTGCACGCTGGTTTGTCGTCTACACGCTGGTCTTCGGCGGGCTGGTGGTGCTCCTGTTCGTGCTCGGTCTCACCGAGTCACGGGTCATGGGCTTCACCGGCCTGTCGCGGCTCATGCTGACCTACATCCAGCTGTCCATGGCGATCCTGCCGATCTTTGTCCTGATCACCACCGTGCGCTCCCTCGCCGGTGACCGCGAGGCCGGCGTCTTCGAGTACCTGTTGTCTTTCCCGGTGCCGCTGGCGGCCTGGTACTGGGGCAAGCTGCTCGGCCGCTTCGTGGTCGTGTTCACGCCGGTGTTCCTCGCCATGGTTCTCGCCATCGCCTGGGGGGCACTGCGCGGGGCCGCCATTCCGTGGGACTTGTTTGCCTACTACACGGGCCTGCTCGTGGCGCTCGCCTGGTGCTTCCTCGGTATCGGCATCCTGATTTCCTCCCTGGCCCGTTCCGTGGACGTTGCCCAGGGCGCGGCCTTCCTGGTCTGGCTGCTCCTGTTGCTGTTTCTCGACCTCATCCTTCTCGGTGTGCTCATCCAGGAGCAGCTGCCGCCGGAGCAGGCCGTGGCCATCGCCCTGGTGAACCCCATGCAGGTGTTCCGCACCGGCACCATGCTGCTCTTCGACCCGCAGCTGGTGATGCTGGGGCCGGCCGCCTACCTTATCCTCGATACCTTCGGCCGCGTCGGCTACATGGTCTTTGCCCTCGCCTACCCGGTGGCCTTCGGCACGCTGGCGGCCCTCATCGGTTACCGCGTCTTCCGGCGGGGGGACCTGGTATGAGGGGGCTGGTTTTCCTGCTGCTTTTCGCCGCCGGTGCCATCCAGGCGCAGGACCTCGAAGCACAGCGCCAGGCCGTTTCCGAGCTGGGCCTGCTAAACGGCCAGGCGCTCGCCTGCCGCTATCTCGATGAGGTGCGGCGCATGAAGGAGGCAGTGATCGCCCATGCGCCGCAAGAGCGGGTCTTCGGCGCCGATTTCGACGAGGCCACCAACGACGGTTTCCTGCGCTTCCGCCGCGAGGGCAGCGCGTGCCCGGCGCCGGCGGTCTTTGCCGGCCGGGTGGATGCGCGGATCGAGGCGCTGGCCGCCAGCTTCACGGGGGAGGGTTAGGCAGTGGCAATGGTGCGAAGCCTGCGGCGCCCGGCGGCGGTGGTTGTGCTGATCCTGGCGGTTGCGTTGCCGGCGCTGGCCGCCGACGCGCCGCGGGTCGTAGTCAGCGGTCGGCCCATGCACGCTATCGCCGCCGGGTTGCTTGCCGGCGTTGCCGAGCCCGAGCTGCTGTTCCCGGCCGGCGGCGATCCGCGCACCCGCGAGCCATCCGCCGCCGACCGTGAGGCACTCGCCGCAGCGGACCTCGTCGCCTGGGCCGGTCCCGAACTGGAGCCGGCACTGGCGCCGGCGATTGCGGCGCTTGATGGCGAGGTACCGGTCTACGAGGCCCTGGCCAGCGATCGCCTCAAGGTCCTGCCGGACCGCCGCGACGAGACCCGCCGCGACCCGTTCTTCTGGCTCGACAGCCGCAACATGCTCCTGCTCCTCGACGAGTTCGGCCGCCGCCTGGTCGAGCTTGACCCGGCCCACCGGGCCAGCTACGAGCGCAACTGGCGCGAGCTCGCCGACGCCCTCGGCGACCTCGACCGTTCCCTCGAGTTCGACTACCGTGCCGTGAGCGGTACTCCGATGTTCTTTTACCACGACACGCACCAGTACTTTGCCCAGGCCTATGCCATGAATGTCGCCGGCACCTTTACCGGCTACGCCAGCGATGCCGGCGCCGGGGAGGCGCTCCTGTCGCTGCGCCGGGCGCTTGCTGACGCGGACAAGCCCTGCCTGTTCACGGACCGCGCCCTGCCGGCGGCCAATCTCGAACTCCTTGTCAGTGGCCTCGACGTGCGCGTGGTGTCCCTGGATGTCTTTGGCCAGGGCCTCGAGGCCGGCCCCGGTCTGTACAGAACACTCATGAGGGACAACTTCGCGGCGCTGGCAGGGTGCACCAGCGGCAGCGATACCGCGGCGGCCCCGGCGATGGACTTCCCGCCCGAACCCGAGGTGGATCGCTTCCCGCCGCGGGTGCTGCCGCGCTACATGCTCTCGGACCAGTACGGACGCACGATCACCAACCAGGATTTCCCGGGCAGGCTGCAGCTGGTGTTCTTCGGCTTCACGTCCTGTCCGGATGTGTGCCCCACCACGCTGTCAGTCATGACCCGGGCGATGGAGCTGCTCGGTGATCTCGCCGACGACGTGCAGCCGATCTTCATTTCCGTGGATCCGGCGCGGGACACGCCGCAACAGATGAAGGAATACCTGGGTTTCTTTCATCCGCGGATCATGGGTCTTCGCGGCAGCGTTGAGGCCACGAAACGCACCGTCGAGCTGTTCCGCGCCCAGTACCGCTTTGTGCCCACCGCCGATGGCGAGGACTATACCGTCGATCATACCGGCAGCCTCTATCTGCTGGGCACGAACGGCGAGTTCATCACCAAGCTTGCCTACGGCATGACGGCGGTGGAGGTCGCGGACCGGTTGCGCGGCTACCTGACCGGCGATACCGACCTGGAAACCCTGCCGCTTCGCGGCGGCGGCGAGAGCCTGCCCCGGCGCTTCGACCCTGCCGGTTGAGCGCCGCCCGGGCCCTCCGCCTCAGAAGCGGTACTCGTAGCGCGCCCAGAGCACCCGGCCCGGCTCGTTCACCCGGATTGCCTCCGGGTTGAAGGGATCGCGGTTGCTCCGGTTCAGGTGCTCGGCGTAGCGGCGGTCGAAGAGGTTATCGACCCCCGCGCGCAGGTCGCCGAAGGCGCCGAGGCTCATGCTCGCGTAGAGGTCGAGGACGGCCCAGTCCGGCGTCTCCCCGGCATCGAGGCCGCTGTTGACCATGGGGTTGGCTTCCACCCGGTCCTGCTCCGCGGCCCAGCGCAGGCTGGCGCCGGCGCGCCAGCGGCTGGCGTCGTAGTCGAGGTTCACGCTGCCGTTGAGGGGCGGCGTCTGGGCAATGTCCCGGTCCTCGCTGGTGTTCTCGGCGCGCACCCAGGCGAGGCTCGCGGAGGCTTCCCAGCCGCCGCCCACGCGCCAGGTCCAGCTGCCTTCCACACCGTAGAGCGTGGCATCGACGTTGCGGTACACCGTGGCGTTGTCATCCTGGAGCACATCGCCCTGGCCGTGGGCGCGGTCGCGGAGGATGTAGTCGCTCACGTCGTCGTAGTAGACGACACCGTCCAGCCGGTGGTCGCCGGCCTGGAAAACCAGGCCGGCATCGGCCTGGCGGTGTGTCTCGGGCTCGAGGCCCGGGTTGCCGACCCAGCGCATCATCGGCATGCCGTTGGCGGCGGCCAGGAAGCGCTCGGAGGCGTCGGCAGTGCGGACGGTCTGGCTGAGCCCGGCGAAGCCGGTCCAGCGATCGCCCAGGCGCTGCTCGAAGCGCAGCAGCCCGCCCCAGTTGTTCTCGTTGATCTCGTCGTCGTGGGTGACGCCGTAGTACTGCCCGTAGAGGGCATTGGGACCTCCCAGCATGGGCGACGGCGGGTCGGCGTCGGCGGCGTCGGCTTCGGCGCTGACACGGTCATAGCGAAGGCCGGCCTTGAGGCTGCGGTCGCTGCCCAGGGCCCAGCGCACCTCCGCGAACGCACCGGCCTGTTCGAGGCTGGCGTCCGGCCACAGGTAGCTCTGCACCATCTGCACGTTGTCGGTCGTCGGGCCCATGAAGCGGGTCGCGCTGCGCTCGTTTCGCTGGTAGTCGACGCCCACGGTCCACTCGACGTCGCTGCCGGTGGTGAATTCGCCGACGATGCGCGCACCGGTCGTGTCGGAGCGGGACGGGACACGCAGCGCCATGGGCATGGTGAGCGGCCGGCTGCTGTAGTTGTCCATCAGATGCTCGACGTCGGTGCGGTAGAGCTCCACGGACAGCGCGTCGAGACCGGCGAGATCGTACGCGCGGTAGCGCAGGCGAACCTGGTCGCTGGTGTCTTCCGGCGCGTCCATGCCGGCACCCGGGAACAGCGCGTCCGTGGTCTCGGTGCGCTCGAGCGCGAGCTCCAGCCGGTCCTGGTCGCGCAGGCGCAGACCGCCGGCGAGGTAGATCGAGTCCTCGGCATAGGCGGAGCGCACTTCGTCACCGCCACCGTCCTCGTAGTTGTCCGCGGAGCGGTCCTCGATGTTCAGGCGCAGGTAGCCGGGCTGGCCAGACCAGGCGAGCTCCGCGGCAATGTCGCGCTCCAGCCCGTTGCTGGTCGTGCCCGCGCGCAGGCCGCCGCTCAGGCCGTCCTTGCCCGGTTCGTTCTCGCGCTCGAAAAGCAGCGTGCCGCCGCTGCCGCCGCCGCCGTAGCGCAGCGTCTGCACGCCCTTGAGCACGACGATGCGTTCATAGGTGTTTACCGAGGCGAAGGAGGTCGGCGGATCCATGCGGTTCGGGCAGCCGCCGTGCAGGTAGGCGCCGTCGAGGAGCACGTTGATGCGCGACTGGCTCTGGCCGCGCAGCGTGGGCTCCAGGCCGCGGCCGCCGAAGCGGCCGAGGCTGAGGCCATTCACGGAGCGCAGCAGCTCGGCGCCGTCGGCGGCCGGCGCGCCGTTTTCCTGGTCGAGGTCGAGCACATCCTGGCCCAGCGGCGCCTCGCGGACGCCGATCACGATGATGTTGGGGAGGTCATCGCCGGGGCTCTTGTCGGCGCCGAGGGCGGTGCTGGCACAGAGGGCGCTGACGGAGAGAATGGCAGCGAGGCTGCTCGCAATGACCTTGCGGCTGGACGGAGGGGTTGGTTGCATGGCTGAACGACTTCTGCACGGGTTGGGGAAACCAAACAAGTATATAGATACCTTGAATCCTCGCCGTGCGGCATAGTGTCGCAGGAGGGCGACATTGCCCGGGCCAGGGGCCTGTCATGAAGCCTTCACGATAGCTTCACTGCTTCGTCACGCTGCGTTCATCTTGCACTGCCAACTTCGTGCGGTCAGTAAACGCGATCCTGCGCGGACGCAAGCAAAGGGGAAAGTGCAATGATGAGACGCAAGCCTTTTATCGCCGCCCTGGGTGGCGCCATGCTGGCCCTGGCCCTGGCCGGTTGTGAGGGGGATGACGGCAGCGACGGCGCCCCGGGCGCGGCCGGTGCCCCGGGCGCCGATGGGGCTCCCGGCGCCGATGGTACGGATGCCAATGCGGCTCTCGCGCTGACTTTCCTCGGTCGAACGGCGCCGCTGGGCTCCTTTGACGAGTCCGCGGCCGAAATCGTCGCCTACCACCCGGCGTCCGTGCGCGCTTTCGTCGTCAACGCGGAAGCCGGCAAGGTCGATATCGTCGACCTGCAGGACCCGGCGTCGCCGGTAGCGGTCGACCAGCTCGACGTTGCCGCTGACGTGGAGGCCGCGGAAGGCCTGCCCGAGGGCTCCATGGGCGCCGTCAACAGCGTCGATATCAGCGGCGACACGCTCGCCGTCGCTCTTGCGGCCGATGTGTCCCAGGAGAACGGCTACCTGGCCTTCTACTCCACGGCGGGCACCTTCCTGAGCGCTGTCGAAGCCGGCGCTCTCCCCGACAAGGTCGGTTTCTCTCCGGATGGCCGTTATGCCGTATCGGCCAACGAGGGCGAACCCAGCAGCGACTACAGCGTCGACCCCGAGGGCAGTTTGACGATCGTCGACCTCTCCGCTGGCTTTGACAGCCCCGTTGCCACCACCGCCGATTTCAAGGCCTTCAACGCCGGTGGCAGCAAGACGCTCAGCGGCCCCGTTCGCGTCTCCGCCAAGGCGGCCTCCGTGGCCCAGGACCTGGAGCCCGAGTTCGTCGCCTTCTCGGCCGATAGCAGCACGGTCTTCGCCACGCTGCAGGAGAATAACGCGGTCGCGATTGCCGACCTTGCGAGCGGGGAAATCTCCACGGTGCTAGGTATCGGCTTCAAGGACTACAGCCTGCCCGGCAACGAGCTCGATGCAAGCAACCGCGACGGCGGCGTCAACATCCGCAACTGGAGCGTTTTCGGCACCTACATGCCCGACGGCTTCGACAGCTACGAAGTGGCCGGTACGACCTACCTCGTCACTGCCAACGAGGGGGACGGCCGGGAGTACCTCACGGATGCCGCCGACGAGGACGACTGCGCGGCGCAGGGCGGTTTCCTCTTCGATGACGGCGACTGCTTCCACTACCTGGACGAGATCCGCATCAAGGACCTCGACGCATCCCAGTTCAGCGATGATCTGAAAGCGCGCCTCGGCCCCGACTTCCAGGAAGACGAAAACCTGGGTCGCCTCAAGGTCATCACGGACCTCGGGCTCGAGGATCCGGCGGCCTGTTCGACGCTCGCCAGCAGCGGCCAGCCGCTGACCTTCCCCGACGAGGCGCCGGTCGCCGGCTGCGTTTACGAGAATCTCTACTCCTACGGCGCGCGCTCCTTCACCATCTGGGATACCAGCACGGGCCGCCCGGTGTTCGACAGCGGCAGCGACTTTGAAGTGATTACCGCGCAGCAGCTGGGTGCGGCGAACTTCAACGCGAGCAACGACGACGACGAGGGTGACGACCGCTCCGACGACAAGGGTCCGGAGCCCGAGGCGGTGGAAATCGCCGAGATCAATGGCAACGTGTACGCCTTCATCGCCCTTGAGCGTGTGGGCGGCGTCATGGTGTACAACATCACCAATCCGCAGAACGCCAGCTTCGTGCAGTACGTCAACAGCCGCGCCTTCTCCGGTGACGCGGAGGCAGACGCCGTCGCGGGGAGCTCCGACCTCGGGCCGGAAGACATCAAGTTCGTCCCGGCAGGCGACAGCCCCACGGGCGAACCGCTGCTGCTGGTCAGCCACGAGGTGTCTGGCACGCTCGCCGTTTACCGCGTCAGCCTGCTGTAAGCGCCGCCACGCCGGTCCACGAGGGCCCGCCGGAGCCGCCGGCGGGCCCTTTTTCGTTGCGCGCCGGCCGTGGCGGCCCCCCCGGCTCAGGCGCTATGCTGGCGGCTTGCCTATAGAGAGTGACCGTCCATGATCATCGTCCGTCCCGTCCGCGAGGACGATCTCGACAGCCTTTACGACCTCGCCCGGGAGGCCTACCCGGGCATGACCACCCTGCCGCCGGACCGGGACGCGCTCGCCGCGAAGATCGCCCTGTCCAGTGCGAGCGTGGCGAAGGCCGTGGAAAAGCCGGGGAACGAAGTTTACATGCTGGTCATGGAGGACACCGCGACCGGCGCGGTGGTGGGCACCGCCAGCGTGATCGCCAGCCTGGGCGAGGTGGAGCCCTTCTATTCCTACAAGCTGAACAAGGTCACCCACAAGTCCCGGGTCCTCGACAAGAAGGTCACGGTGGCCACCCTCAACCTCTCCAACCACTTCGAAGGCTTCGCCGAGGTCGCCACCCTGTTCCTGTCACCGGCCTATCGAAAGGACGGCAACGGCAAGCTGCTCGCCCGCAGCCGCTACCTGCTCATGGCCGCGCACCGCCGGCGCTTCCCGAAGGAGGTCATGGCGGACCTGCGCGGCCACTACGAGGACGGCGGCCGCTCGCCGTTCTGGGAGGCCGTGGGCCGCCATTTCTTCGAGATGGATTTCGCCGAGGCGGACGTCTTCGGCGCCCTGCACGGCAACCAGTTCATCGCCGAGCTCATGCCGACGCAGCCGGTCTACGTGAACCTGCTTCCCGCCGACGCGCAGGCGGTGATCGGGCGGGTGAACAGCGCCGGCGAACCGGCGCTCAAGCTGCTGGAGCGCGAGGGCTTCCGCTGGCAGGGCCATGTCGACATCTTCGACGCGGCACCGAGCGTGGACGCGGAGATCGACAAGCTCGCCACGGTGGCCGCCACCTGCCGCGGGACCCTGGCGGGGCCGTTGGAAGACGACACGGCGGCGCTGCCCATGCTGGTTGCCGCGGGGTCCATCGACCGTTTCACGGCCTGCCTGGTGCCCGCCGCGGAGTCGGCCGGCGGGCTGCGGCTGCCGGCCGAAGCCATCGACGCGCTGCCCGTCGGGCCGGGCGATGAACTCTGGTACACGGAACTCTGAACATGGCAAAGGAACAGGACGGCGCCGGGCCGGCGGTGGAAGCTAACTTCGACGGCATCGTCGGCAACACGCATAATTATGCCGGGCTTTCCCCGGGCAACCTCGCGTCGGCGAAGCACGCACAGAAGCCCTCCCACCCGCGGGCCGCGGCACGCCAGGGGCTGGCGAAGATGAAGCGCCTGCACGACCTGGGCCTGGTGCAGGGCTTCCTGCCGCCGCACGAACGGCCGCACCTGCCGACGCTGCACGCCTTCGGTTTCAGCGGCAGGCCGGCGGATGTGCTGGCCCGGGCCGCGAAGGAGGCCCCGGCGCTGCTCGCCATCGCCTGCTCCGCCTCGCCCATGTGGGCGGCGAACGCGGCGACCGTCTCGCCGAGTGCCGATACCGTCGACGGGCGCGTCCACTTCACGCCGGCGAACCTGGCCAGCATGGCGCACCGCGCCCTTGAGCCGGCATTCACCGGGCGGGCCCTGCGCGCGATCTTCGCCGATGAAGCGCATTTCGCGCACCATCCGCCGGTGCCGGCCGGCAGCCGCTTCGGTGACGAGGGCGCGGCGAATTACGGGCGCCTGTGCAGCGCGCACGGTGACGCGGGGGCCGCGCTGTTCGTCTACGGGCGCGCGGGGGGCGATGATGAAGGGCCGGCCCGGCACCCGGCGCGGCAGGTCCTGGAGGCCTCGGCCGCCGTCGCGCGGGCCCACGGCCTCGACCCGGCGCGGGTGGTGTTCGCCCGGCAGAACCCGGTGGCCATCGATGCGGGCGCTTTCCACAACGACGTGGTCTCCGTGGCCAACCGTCACGTGCTGTTCAGTCACGAACAGGCGCTGGCGGAGCCAGCGGCCATCGCCGACGTGCTGCGCGCCGTGGTGCCCGCCTTCGAGGTGGTCACGGTGCCGGCGGCGCAGGTGTCCCTCGAGGACGCGGTAAGCAGCTACCTGTTCAATTCACAGCTCGTCGACATCCCGGGCCGCGAGGGCATGACCCTCGTGCTCCCCGAGGAGAGCCGGGAAAACCCGCGGGTACTGGCGGCGCTCGAGGCGGTGCGCGACGGCGACAATCCCATTAACCACCTGGCGTTCGTGGATGTGCGCCAGAGCATGGACAACGGCGGCGGCCCCGCCTGCCTGCGGCTGCGGGTGGTGCTCACGCCGGCGGAGCGCGCCGCCGTGAACCCGGCCTTTCTCCTCGATGAAGCGCGCTACGAGGCCCTCTGCGCCTGGGTGGACAGGCACTACCGGGAGACGCTGACCCCGGCCGACCTGGCCGATCCCGCGCTTCTCGACGAGACCTACGTGGCGCTTGATGAGCTCACGGCGCTGCTCGGCACGGGGCCGCTCTACGACTTCCAGCGCGGCTGAGCTCAGCCGTCGCGGGCGAGGCGTGCAAGGGCGCCACGGTCGAGCAGCCGGATTGCGCCGCGACGGCCCTGGACCAGGCCATCGTCCGCGAAGCGCGCCAGCTGGCGGCTCACCACGGCGCGGCCGGACGCCGTCTCTGCGGCGAGCTGTTCGTGGGTGGCCTGCACGCTTTCACGACTGCCGGCGAGGCGCAGCAGTGCCCGGGCGAGGCGCGCGGGAAAGCCGGTGAGCGCAACATCTTCCACGAGCCGCTCGAAGTCCGCGAAGCGCTGGGCGACGGCGCCGAACACGCGGGCGCGGAAGGTTTCATCCGCAGCGATAGCGCGGTGGAAGTCGGCGCTGGGTATGATCTCGGCGAGCAGGTCGGTCTCGGCCACGCCGCGCGCCGAGTAGTCCCGGCCCTCGACCAGGCAGGAAAAGGTCTGCAGGCAGACCTCGCCGGGCGCCACCCGGTAGAGGACGACCTCCCGGCCGTTGGCCGCGGTGAGGGACACGCGCAGGGAGCCCGCGTGCAGCAGCACGAAACCGCGGCAGGGGTCGCCGGCACGGAAGAGTACCGTACCGGCGGGGATGGTCCGGGGCGCGCCGCTCACGGCCGCCCCTCGCCGGGGCTATTGTTGCCGCGGAGCGGGGCAGGTGCGGATGCCGAGGAGGCTGTAGGCCGGGCAGATGCCGACCAGGCCGGTGACCAGCGGTACAAGACCCAGCCAGCCCCAGGGTGTCTGCGGGCCGACGAAGGCCAGGGAGAGAATGCCGAGGCCGGCGATAACCCGCACGGCGCGGTCGAGGGTGCCTTCATTGCGTTGCATGCTGTTCTCCTTTCGGTAGTAGCCGGTAGGGAGGCAGCATGGCCCGGGGCAGTGCCGGTCGTCGGTGATAAAGTCACCGTGCGACCGGTGCGTTCAGTCTGCCGCACTGTCTGCCCCCAGGAAGTCCCGGAGCAGGCGCTGGAACGCAGCGGCGTGCTCGATTTGCGTCCAGTGCCCGCAGCGGCCGAAGACGTGCAGCTGTGCGTCGTCTATCCAGTGCAGCAGGGTCAGCGAGGTCTGCAGGGGAATGACCCGGTCGTCGCGGCCGTGGATGAGCAGCGTCGGCTGCCGGATGCCGCGCACCGCTGCCTCGTCGTGCGCCATGGCGTCGACCCAGCGCTGCCTCGGCGCCGGGAACATGCGTGCATAGGCTTCCTGCACCCCGGGCCGTGTGCTCGCCGCATGGCGGAGCTCCACCAGCTCATCCGTGATGCGCGACTGGTCCCAGGCGAAGATACCCATGAGTTCGCGCATGCCATCAAGGGAGGGCGTGTAGCCCCAGACGGCGTCGAGCCCCGGTGTCAGCTCGAAGGGCACGCCCACGCTGCCCATGAGCACGAGGCGGCGCACCCGCTCCGGGTGTTCGATGGCCAGGGCCAGGGCCATGGACCCGCCGAAGGAATTGCCGACGACGTCGACCTGGTCCAGCCCGAGGGCGTCGAGCAAGCCGACCAGCTGTGCCAGCCAGGCCTCGCGGCTGAAGACGTAATCCGCCGCTACCGTGCTGTAGCCGAAGCCGGCGAAATCCGGCGCCAGCAGGCGGAACGGCGGCGCCAGCCCCTCGAGCACCAGCCGCCAGTTCGCCCAGGCGGAAACGCCGGGCCCGGAGCCGTGGAGCAGGAGCACGGGCTCACCCGTTCCGCAGTCGTGGTAGTTGGTCTCGACGTCGCCGATGGTGATCCGGCGGCCGATCTCCGGGTTGTCTGTGCTCATGGTCCGTGTCCTCTGGTCCCCGGGGCGGTCTATGTTGTACCACGGGCCGCGGCCGGACCCGAAGCGGCTTGAACCGCCCGGGGCGCTGTGGTCCTATCAGGTGGCTCGCAGTGAGCGGCAGGATAACGAGAGGCTCCCGATGATGAGCTCGCGCCCGTGAACGACGACGGCCCCCGGCTGCCCGAGATGCACGACATCTGGAACCTGCTGCGCTTCGAGGCGCAGGAGGGGCGCATCTGGCTGGACGAGGAGCGCGTCGTCCTGCTCCGCTCCAGCGAGCTCCGGGGTCTGCGCCGGGAACTGATTGACGCCCTCGGCATGCAGCGCGCCAAGGGTCTGCTCACGCGCATGGGCTACATCTCGGGGAAGATGGACGCCGAGCGCGCGCGCCGCCTGCGCCCGGAGGCCTCGCTCTTCGATGTCTTCTCCGTCGGGCCGCAGTCGCACATGGTGACCGGCCAGGTGAAGGTGATCCCGAAGAAGCTGGACTGGAACGAGGAAGAGAACTACTTCCACGCCATCTTCGACTGGGAGAACTCCTTCGAGGCGGAGATTTTTCTCAGCGAGTTCGGCTCGGGTTTCGAGCCCGTGTGCTGGGCGCAGATCGGCTATGCCAGCGGTTTTACCACCCAGTTCATGGGGCGGCAGATCTACTTCAAGGAAACCTGCTGTACCGCCTGCGGTCACGAGACCTGCCGCATCGAGGGCCGCCTCGTCGAGGATTGGGAGGATGCCGAGGACGCCTTCCGGCACTACCAGCCCGACCGGATCGCCGACCAGCTCTTCGAGCTGCAGGAACAGATGGCGGAACTGCGTTCCCGTGTCGATGCGGAAGAGCACTTCGGCCAGCTGGTGGGCTCATCACCCCGCTTCCTCGAAGTCCGCGACCTGCTCTCCCGGGCGGCGCGGAGCAAGGTCACGGTCCTGCTCCTCGGCGAGACCGGGGTCGGCAAGGACATGTTTGCCCGGGCCCTGCACGAGGCCAGCGACCGGGCGGACAAGCCTTTCGTCGCCATCAACTGCGCGGCCATCCCGCGGGACCTGATCGAGGCGGAGCTCTTCGGGGTGGAGCGGGGCGCGTTTACCGGGGCCGAGAAAACGCGCCCCGGCCGCTTCGAGCGCGCACACGCGGGGACCCTGTTTCTCGACGAAGTCGGAGAGCTGTCGCTGCACGCCCAGGCGGCCCTGCTCCGCGTGCTGCAGGAGGGGGAACTCGAGCGGGTCGGCGGGTCCGAGGTGCGGCAGGTGGACGTGCGGCTCATCGCGGCCACCAACGAGGACCTGGACCAGGCGGTCCGCGAGGGGCGTTTCCGCCAGGACCTGCTCTACCGCCTCAACGTCTACTCGGCCACGGTGCCGCCCCTGCGCGAGCGCATCGAGGATCTGCCCGACCTCATCAGCCACTTCCTCGACAAGTACGGGACGCTGCACGGCAAGAGCGGCCTGTCGGTCACGGACCGGGCCATGGCCCTGCTGCGCGAGTACGACTGGCCCGGAAACATCCGCGAACTGGCGAACATGATCGAGCGCGGGGTGATCCTCTCGGACCCCGGCGGACAGATCGAGGCCGCCCATCTCTTTCCCGGCATGAGCGCCGGCCGGGATGACGGGGCGCCGCCGGCGGGGGAGCGGGCACTGCCTGAACTCGCCGCGAGCGCGATCGAGGCCGGGCATTCCCTCGAAGCCGTGGAGTGGGAAATCATCGACGCGGCGCTGGCGCGCGCCGGCCACAAGGTCAGCGGCGCGGCGCGGCTTCTGGGCCTGACGCGGGCGCAGCTGGATTACCGCCTGAAGAAGCGCAGGGATGCGGAAGATTCATCAAATCATGAAGTCGGGAGATGAAAAGTTCACGATATGGTGAACAAGTGGGTCGCCCCGGCACACCCCGTTGCACCCCCAGAATTTATAACTAACTAAACAATCTCGATTTTTCTCTTTGTTGGCATGCCCCCTGCACCCAGGGGGATGACAATGTCATAGCTAACAAAGTGATAACCATGGCAACGTTGAAAGCCGTCGGCGCCACGCCGGCGACCGACAGTTTCGAGCGCCTCACCCGCTACGTCCGCGTCCGCGGCGAGACGGCGAGCGGCTTCATCGAGTTCGACTTCGCCATCGGCGACCCCTCCCTGTACGTCGAACTGGTGCTACCCCGGGGCGCCTTCGACATCTTCTGTGAGCGCAACGACGTCGTTTTCATGTCCGACGAGGAGGCCGCGGCCGTGGACGCGGACATGGAGAAGTGGCGTTACGGCGACCTCCGCGGAGCCGCCGACGACTAGCGCCCCGGGGCTTTACGAATTCCATAACGAGCAGGTGTCCCATGACCATTGAAATCAAGACTTCGACGATCCAGCCGGTCCGCAATACCTTCGCACACATCGAGCGGCGCTTCGGCGACAAGCCGGCTTCCCGCTACCAGGAGGCCAGCTACGACCTCGCCCCGACGACCAACTTCCACTACCGGCCGCTGTGGGACCCGGAGCGCCGGCTCAACGACCCCGCCCGCACGGCGATCGTCATGGAAGACTGGTACGCCTTTCGCGACCCCCGCCAGTACTACTACGGTAGCTACGTGCAGGCGCGGGCGAAGCTGCAGGAGATCACCGAGAGCAACTACGCGTTCTTCACCCGCCGCGACCTCGCCAGCCGCCTGCCGGAGGCCGCACGGGAGAAGGTGGTCCGTTGCCTGCTGCCGCTCCGGCACCTGGAGATGGGCGCGAACATGAACAACGTCTTCGGGTCCGCCTACGGTATCGGCACGGTGCTCACCCAGGCCTTTCTGTACAACGGCATGGACCGGCTCGGTATCGCCCAGTACCTCTCCCGCGTCGGCCTCATCCTCGACGGCAACAGCGGCGATACGCTGAAGACTGCCAAGACCCACTGGATGGAGGATCCCCTCTGGCAGGATCTGCGCCGTTACGTCGAGGACATGCTCGCCCAGAAGGACTGGTTCGAGGTCTTTGTCGCCCAGGACGTCGTGCTCGACACGCTGGTCTACGACATCTTCTACCGCCAGTTCGACGAGGCCATGACCGAGGCCGGTGCCGGCGACCTCGCGATGCTCATCGAGTTCATGCAGGAGTGGCACAAGGAGACCTCGCGCTGGGTGGACACGGTGGTCAAGACCGCTGCTGCTGAATCCGACAGCAACCGCGAACAGATCGCGGCCTGGGTCGCCGACTGGAAGCAGCAGGCCCTCGCGGCCCTCGGTCCGCTGGCGGAAGAAGCCGTCGGTCCCGACGCCATCAACGCGAGCGCGGAAGTGCTCAACAAGCGCCTGGCCAAGGCCGGCCTCTAAGGGAGTAAAGACGATGTCGAAAGTCTACATGGCACTGCAGGACAACGAAGAAGCCCACTACCTCGTCGAGGCGCTCGAAGAGGACAACCCGGACGCCACGATTGACTATCAGCCGGCGATGATACGCATCGAGAACGAGGGCCAGCTCGTGCTCAAGCGCGAGACCGTCGAGGAAAAGATGGGCCGGGACTGGGACCTGCAGTCCCTGCACGTGAACCTCGTCACCATCGGCGGCAATGTCGATGAGACGGACGACGAATTCACCCTGAGCTGGAACTGACAGATAACACGGAGCGACTGACATGGCCGCAAGAAAACTCAATCTCAAGGAGCGCTACAGCCTGCTGACGCGGGACCTGGACTGGGAGTACAGCTACCGCGACAAGAAGGAGATCTTCCCCTACGAAGAGTTCGAGGGCATCAAGATCACGGACTGGAGCAAGTGGGAGGACCCCTTCCGCCTGACCATGGACGCCTACTGGAAGTACCAGGCCGAGAAAGAAAAGAAGCTCTACGCCATTTTCGACGCCTTCGCCCAGAACAACGGCCAGCAGAACGTGACCGACGCGCGCTACGTCAACGCGATCAAGGTCTTCCTGACCGGCGTCTCCCCGCTGGAATACCAGGCCTACTCGGGCTATGCCCACGTCGGCCGCCAGTTCAGCGGCGTCGGCGCGCGCACGGCCTGCCAGATGCAGTCCATCGATGAACTGCGCCATGTGCAGACGCAGGTTCACGCGATGAGCCATTACAACAAGTTCTTCGATGGCTTCCAGGACTTCCCGCACATGCACGACCGGGTCTGGTACCTCTCCGTGCCGAAGTCCTTCTTCGACGACGCCCGCAGCGCCGGGCCCTTCGAGTTCATGGTGGCGATCAGCTTCTCCTTCGAGTACGTGCTCACCAACCTGCTCTTCGTGCCCTTCATGTCCGGTGCGGCCTACAACGGCGACATGGCGACGGTCACCTTCGGCTTCTCGGCCCAGTCCGACGAAGCCCGGCACATGACCCTGGGCCTCGAGGTCATCAAGTTCCTCCTCGAGCAGCATCCGGACAACGTGCCCATCGTGCAGCGCTGGATCGACAAGTGGTTCTGGCGCGGCACCCGGTTGCTCGCCATCGTCGCCATGATGATGGACTACATGCTGCCGAACCGCGTGATGTCCTGGAAGGAAGCGTGGGAAGTGTACTTCGAGGAGGCCGGCGGCGCCCTGTTCAAGGACCTGGCCCGCTATGGCATCGAGATGCCGAAGTACGCGGCCACGGCGATTGCCGAGAAGGACCACATCTCGCACCAGACCTGGAGCATCTTCTACAACTACGGTCATGCCGCCGCGTTTCACACCTGGATGCCCGGCGATAAGGAACTGGACTGGCTGTCGGAGAAGTACCCGGACACCTTCGACAAGTTCTATCGTCCCCGCTTCGAGCACTGGCGCGAGAAGGAGCAGGCCGGTGAGCGGTTCTACAACCCGACGCTGCCCATGCTCTGCAACACCTGCCAGATCCCCATGGGATTCACGGAGATGGACGACCCGACGCTCATCGCTTACCGGCAGTCCGTCTACAAGGGCGAGCGTTACAACTTCTGCTCCGACGGCTGCAAGGACATCTTCGACCACGAGCCGGAGAAGTACGTGCAATCCTGGCTGCCGGTACACCAGATCTACCAGGGCAACTGCGGCGGTGCGGACATCGAGACGGTGCTCAGCGACTACTACCGCATCAACATGGGCAAGGACAACCTGGACTTCCACGGCTCCCCCGACGAGGCCCGCTGGAACGAATGGCACAACCTCCAGTCGGCGGAAGAGCGCCTGAAGAAGGCCGGTTGAAGAACGAGGGAGAAATACCATGGCAGTAGCAGCAATCACGCCAGACTACACGGGCGAACGGCTGGACCGGGTAGAGAACTTTCACGGCAATATCATCGTGTACGTGGGCTGGGACCGGCACCTGATGTTCTGTTCACCGGTGGCGTTCGCGACGCCGCCGGACACGACCTTCGGCAAGCTCGTGGACGAGCTTGTTACCGGCGCGTTCTCGCAGCACCCGGACTTCGGGAAGATCGACTGGGAGCAGGTGTCCTGGCTGTTGAACGGCGAGGTCTTCACACCGGATCGCGAGGCGACCCTCGAAGCGCAGGGCGTCGACCACAAGTCCATCATCCGACTGCAGACACCCGGCCTCGAAGGCATCGCCGGGTCGCACAGCTGATGGGCGTGGAGCAGCGAGCGGGGGTAGTTCGCCATGTATGAAGTCACCATCGAACCGACGGGTGACGTGGTCGAGGTCGACGAGGGGCAGTCTCTGCTGGACGCCAGCCTGCGTCAGGGTGTGTGGCTGCCGTTCGCCTGTGGCCACGGCACCTGCGGCACCTGCAAGGTCCAGGTGCTGGAGGGCGATTGCGATCCCGGCGACGCCTCGCCCTTCGCGCTCATGGACGTGGAGCGGGAAGAGGGCAAGGTGCTCGCCTGCTGCGCCCTGCCGGAGAGTGACCTGGTCATCGAGGCGGATATCGACGTCGACCCGGACTTCCTCGGCTACCCGGTGGAGGACTATGAGGCGACGGTGGAGTCCATCACGGACCTCTCGCCCACCATCAAGGGCATCCGCCTGCGCCTGGACCGGCCCATGGCCTTCCAGGCCGGGCAGTACATCAACCTGCAACTCCCCGGCGTGGAGGGCGCGCGTGCTTTCTCCATCGCCAACAGGCCGTCGGACAACGAGGTGGTGGAGCTGCACGTCCGTCATGTCCCGGGCGGTGCGGCCACGAGCTACATCCACGAGCAGCTCGCGGAAGGCCAGGTGGTCCCGCTGTCCGGTCCCTACGGGCAGTTCTTCGTGCGCAAGTCGGCCAGCGAAAACCTGATCTTCATCGCCGGCGGCTCCGGCCTGTCCAGCCCGCAGTCGATGGTGCTGGATCTGCTGGAGCACGGCGACAGCCGCAAGATCACCCTGTTCCAGGGCGCCCGCAATCTCGCCGAGCTCTACAACCGTGACCTGTTCGAGCAGCTGGCCGCCGAGCACGACAACTTCACCTATGTGCCGGCGCTCGATGCCCCGGAGGACCCGGCCAGCTGGGAGGGTTTCACCGGCTATGTGCACGAAGCCGCGATCGCGCATTTCGACGGCCAGTTTGGCGGTCACAAGGCCTATCTCTGTGGCCCGCCGCCGATGATCGATGCGGCGATCACGGCGCTCATGCGCGGCCGGCTCTTCGAGCGCGACATCTACATGGAGCGCTTCCTGACGGCGGCGGACGGTGCCGAGGGCGGCACCCGCAGCGCGCTGTTCAAGCGGATCTAGGCGATGCCCGGCGCCCACCGGATCACGCTTGCGCCCGAGGGCCTGGCCTTTTCCTGCGGCGCCGAAGAGAACCTCCTGCAGGCACTGCAGCGCGTCGGCGTTGCCCCGGCGCTGCTGGCGGCCATTCCCGTCGGCTGCCGCGGCGGCGGCTGCGGCGTCTGCCGGATCCACGTGCGCGCCGGGCAGTACCGCACCGGGCGCATGAGCCGCAAGCACATCAGCGAGGCAGACGAGGCGAGCGGCACGGTCCTCGCCTGCCGCGTCTTTCCACAGAGTGATCTCGAGGTCGAGGTGGACCTGTCTGCCGCAAACCCGATCACCCGCTCACCCACCATAGGCAAACAACAAAGGGGGTAATCCCATGCAGAAGGGCGTCATGCGTCCGGGGCACGTGCAGATCCGCGTGCTGGACATGGAAGCGGCGGTAGTCCACTACCGCGACCGGCTCGGCCTGATCCACACGCACACGGACAGCCAGGGCCGCAACTACTTCAAGGGCTGGACGGAGATCGATGCCTTCTCGGTGGTGCTGCGCGAGGCCGACGAGCCGGGCATGGACTTCATGGGCTTCAAGGTGCTGGACGCGGCCACGCTGGCGGCGCGCCGGCAGGACCTCATCGATTACGGCTGC